>JAIORT010000243.1 GCA_021107975.1 Bacteroidales bacterium
TTGGCAACGACTTTACCTTTTATTTTTAAAGTAATGGGAGAAACTTTTGCGTTTGAATAAACATGAACGCTTTTATTGATCGCCCCCATTCTTTTTGTATCATATTTAACATTAATAACATTAGATTGTCCGGGCAATATCGGCTGACGCGGCCACTCGGGTACTGTACATCCACACGAAGAGCGAACATTTGAAAGGATCAAAGGCTCTTTGCCGGTATTAGTAAACTCGAACTTACAACGACCATCGCCATGCTGTTCCACTGCTCCGTAATCATGTACCACTTTATTAAACTTTATTACAGGCGCATTCGGATTGTCGTTTTTAGCGGTTACCTGCTTTTTTTCTATTCTTTGTTTTTCCTTTAATTTTTTTTCCTCTGCTTTTTTAGATTCTGAAACCTGTGCGCTTACCGTAAAAGCCACAAAAAGCATAACTGCTAATGATAATACTAACTTTTTCATACTACGTTAATTTTTTAGTTTTAAAATTTAAGAACGTGCAAATCTATAAATTAATTTATTCCCTGCTAATCCTTTAACAAATATTTACAAGTGTTAATGAAATGTAAATGAAAACAGGAAAATGCAAAAAGCTAATTTAAAAATCAACTATTTTCTTACTTTTACAAAAAAATTAAATCATTTTATTATGCGTAAACCGTTTTGTTATTTTATATCAATTATTATGATCTCAACTTTAATTTTTTCGTGTAAACCATCTTCTACTATCAATAAAAAAAAGAAAGTTGAAATTGAGAAACAAAAAGAAATGGAACAAGGAGCCAAGGCTGGTCCGCCTGTAATTATTTATAAGACCAACGCCGACTATTATGACAAGGTTCCTGTAACTTTGTCTGAAGATAAATCTGACATCGTCAGTTTTCCCGGTATCAAAGATGTGTTTTATAAAGGTAAACTTGCTTATCCAACAAGGTTGAACAAAGGTTATTTGCTTGACAACAGGGGAATTGATAAAAACACTGCTTTCCTGAATATTACTTATGAGGAATACAGTAAATTAGAAAAGACACCCTCTAAAGATGAATTGTATAAAATGGTACTTGATAAAGACCCGATTACCGAAATGTATTACTGCGGCAGTAAATACGATTACAAAGATCTTATTGCTGAATTGAACGATATTATTGATGAGGACATGTTAACAGCTATGAAAAAACTGAAGTAAAAGAATTTCAGGAAGTTTCGGATTTACGGGAATATTTGAAATTATTGTATTTTTGTATCCATATATAGTGAGTAAAATTGTTGAAAAAGAAATGCTAAAATGACAGAATGCTAAAATGCTAAAATGATAGAATGATAACAGGGAATAATAAATAACGATTAAGTACATTTTAGAAGATGCATACGATTGAACCACATTACAACTGGAGACACCTGTACATAGCCTCTGAAGACAGCCGGTCGCCATTTTATGGCAGACAATACAGTGAATTTGAATTTACAAATACTATATACGATCATTATATCCATCCTCAATGGGACCAGATTGGGTCGTCAACTTTATATATTAAAATACTTTACGTCAACTATGATCATGGCTTTTGTATAATTGAACTTATTGGCGAATGGAATGATTGCCTTTATAACGACATTATGTATCTGAAAAGAAACATTGCAGATGTTCTTATAAACAGTGGGATCAATAAATTTATTTTAATAGGAGAAAACGTTATGAATTTTCATTCCTCTGATAATGATTACTACCAGGAATGGTTTGATGATATTGAGGATGGCTGGATTGCCTGCATTAACTTCAGGGATCATATAATCAGGGAGTTTGAAAGCGCCTGCATTGATTATTACTTGTCTCTCAAAGAGTCAAATAACTTTCTCTGGCGTAGTTTAACACCCATACAGGTTTACGATAAAGTAAACAGTTTTATTACAAAAAGACTTCCTGTATAATTTTTTCTTGCTTTTACCAATACTATTATTATCTTTGCAATTCAGGTTGATAACTTTCCTTATGAAAAAACATATTAAAATTACCATCATGGGTAGAGTACATGGTGTTGGATTCAGGTTTTCATGTATGGAAGCAGCATACCGAATAGGTATTAATGGATTCGTTCGGAATAAAAGTAACGGAACGGTTTATGTGGAGGCGGAAGGACAAGAAGATAAACTTACCAAATTCAGGGAATGGTGCCGTAAAGGATCTTTATGGTCAAAGATTTATAAAATTGATGAAGAAGATGGACAACTAAAAGATTATAAAACCTTCGAGATTGTCAAATAATTTGGTTATTTTTTAAATTTTCCTGAGCCTGGCAGCAAATCACTATAATGATTTGAGTCTTTGAGTATATAAAAACCTTGAAAAATTCACACTTCTTCTCTAATAAAAAAAGCCGCCTTTTAAGGGCAGCTTTTGCGGTCACGACGAGATGCTGACGCTTCGGTCAGCATCCTGACCATTGCTTCACCAGAAGCAATGCGTCAGGGCTCGAAATACCATCAGAATATTTTAAAATGAAATTAATTATTCTTTTTTTGTAAAAGGAATCCAATTTTTGGGAATAGAGAATATATACTTTGTAAGGCATTTGGCACAAAATAAAAAACCCGCAGATATTTAAATCTCGGGTTCATAGCGGTCACGACGAGACTCGAACTCGCGACCTCCGGCGTGACAGGCCGGCATTCTAACCAACTGAACTACGTGACCAATATTTTAAAATGAACTTGTCGTTAAAAACGGAGTGCAAAAGTAAACTACTTTTTTATTTATACAAAGAAAAAATTAATGTAAAATTATTTTTCCTAATTTGTTTTACCTTAAAGCGCTGTTCTTCACATATAGTGTACAAAAATATTGGTGTCACATTTATTTCCTTATCCGTTAGTTCTGGTTGATCATTGTTACTGAATCGTCCACAGTAATACTTAATTCCTGACACTCTATACTTAGTACTCATATATCAAAAATAATTTTAAAAATTTGTATTTCTAAAAAATTGTTCATATACTTGCATTCACTTTTAAGGTAAGGTAGGCAAATCATATAATACTTATAGCAACTCCATATCGAAAAATTAATCTTTATTAAACATTTTTATGATTATGAAACATTTAAAACTATTACTCATTGTAATTGCTGTTTCGCTGGCTTATACGGGTACTTCCCAGGAGCTTTCCAGGCATGTATTTTCCGCCGGTGGCGGCAATTACGAATCGGCTGACATGCATGTCTCCTGGACTATTGGTCAGGCAGAACCCGTGGCAACATCCTATCAACCAACGGTCATTATCAGTGCTGGTTTCCAGCAATTCGATGACCAATTGGTATCCGTGGATGAGGTAAGCCGGGAAAATAATTTCCTGGTATATCCGAATCCTTGCAGCGACTTCATTCGCCTCGATATTCAATTTGAACAATCGTCAAGTCTAAGTTACAGGCTATACGATTTCATTGGCAAAATGTTAATAAATAAAAAAATACCCGGACAAGCCACAAGCTACCAGGAGGTCATTGACCTCAGCGATCTGGCACCGGGCATATATAACCTTATGGTGATCACGGAAAGTAGTACCACCACAAGTATTAAATCAATCAAATTAATCAGGAATTAAAACAAAAAATTTACGTTATGAAAAAAATCAAATTATTATTATTCGTTGCAGGCATTACATTGAGCCTGCTTGCAAGCGGACAGGTCCCGCAGTTTATCGATTACCAGGGTATGGCACGCAACGGTTCAGGAATCCCCCTTGCCAACACCACCATCGGTGTTCGCATGTCGGTACTGGAAGGACCTTTACCGGGAACTCTTGTTTACTCGGAAAGTCATACACCACCGACAAATTCATATGGTTTGTTCCATCTCATGATCGGTGACGGTACAGTGCTGTCCGGCAATTTTACCAGCATCAACTGGGCAACCGGTGATTACTACATCCAGACAGAGATTGATCCCAATGGGGGCATAGCCTATATCGATATGGGAAAAAGCAAACTGGTCACAGTGCCTTTTGCTTTCTATGCAGCAAATGCAGGTGGCGGAGGTGGAAGCCTTTGGCAACAGAACGGCTCCGATATTTATTATGATGCAGGATGGGTAGCCATCGGACATGATACCCCGATAGATTATCTCCATATTAATAATCCCGGTGGAGCAGCAAATGCACGAATTACAAGTACTCAGTCATACTATATCGCAGATGCCAGCGGCAATACCGGCCTCTGGTTCCAGGAAAACGCTGCTGATGTTGCATGGTTATACTGGAACCCCGCCTCACAGGCGGTGTTCATGTATGAAAACGGCAGCCAGACCATGACATGGAAGCAAAACAATGTAGGTATAGGAACCATTAACCCCCTGGTTAAGCTTCATGTTACGGAGGAAAATTCAGCAGGAGTATTGGGCAGTACTCTTGGCAATATGTACAGCTCAACACAAATGCTCTCTCCCGCTATATACGGTTTTGCAGAAAATAATACCAGTACTATCTCATACGGTGTTATGGGGCATTCCTATTCAACCACTTCTACATACAACGAAGGTGTATTCGGAGAAGCTGGTGGTGGCTCCGGCAACAATTATGGAATATATGGAGTAGGTATGGCTGGTACCGGTGGAGGTTATAACGTTGGCATATATGGTGAGGATGATGGATCTGGTGCCTATAATTATGCCGGTTATTTTAACGGTAATGTGTATATTACAGGAACACTTTCAAAAGGAGGTGGTTCTTTCAAAATAGACCATCCCCAGGATCCTGCAAACAAATACCTCGTACACAGTTTCGTTGAAAGCCCGGATATGATGAATATTTATAATGGTAATGTAGTGACCGATGCTGGTGGCTATGCAGTAGTAGAATTACCTGCATACTTCGATGTCCTGAACATTGACTTTAGATATCAGCTGACCGTGATCGGCACATTTGCACAGGCCATCATAAAGGATGAGATTTCGGGCAACCAATTCACCATTCAAACCGACCAACCCAATGTGAAAGTCAGTTGGCAGGTTACCGGTGTCAGAAATGATGCCTGGGCACAGGAAAACCGAATCGAAGTTGAAGTAACCAAGGGAGCACTTGAAAAAGGAAGATATATGCATCCCGAACTTTACGGCAAGTCATCAGATTTTGGTTTAGTTTCAGGTGTACCACATGAAGCCCGTACACAATATAAAGGTACACCGGTAAAAGAAAAAGATTCGAGGATAGATCCTGTACAGAAGTAAGAAACCGAAAGATAAATACTTCTCAAGGTGTTCTTGAGATACTATAAAGTCATTTCGATCCCGAGTCCTCGGGGTCGAAATGACTTTTATTTTAAGGCTTTATCGATTTAGTAAGTCCCGGTTGTCAGCGGGTTTAATTGCTATATGATGATCGGATCCCGCCTCTGCAGTATACAGTACAGCACTTTCAATTCCGTATCAACCCAATGCCCAATCTGATACCTTCGTCTTATTTCCAGGTAGAAATTCTTCTAAAGCTGATCATCTTCGTAAAAATCGAATCAGCGATTATCTTCTTATAATCTCTTTTGGAAGGATCAAAACAACCCCTTCCCATCACAGTTTGCAACTGTGATGAATAACTGACAAATACAGTCCTTAGCTCCTCAAATTTTTTTTAGCCAAAAAA
>JAIORT010000991.1 GCA_021107975.1 Bacteroidales bacterium
CTTTATATAATATAAACCTTCAATTTTTTTTATTTTTATAAATATTAATTGTCCTTTTGTTCTTTTTAAAACAGATTTTATTCCATTGTAATTTAGAGCTGACTTTTCGATTAACCTATCATCATTTCTACAAGGAATGGTTGATAAATGACTATAATTTGCTTTTACAAAGTATTTATATTCTCCACCATTTTTACAACTTATAGATGATCCAATTGGTAAAAAATTGTCTTTTGATACAATTAGCATTTCGCTTATTATATTTACCATCGTGTCTTTAACGATATCCGAGTTATGTGATTGAATAAAGTTGATTAATTGTAGATGAGTTATATAAACTGGAACAAATAATACTTCATTGGTATCAATATAATTTTCTATTAAAAATTGATTAATTATTGATGTACGTATTTTTATCTCACTTTCAGTCTTTGCGTGTAAATTAGAATATAGAAATTCTGATTTGGCTTGACTAAAAACAAAAGAATAAGAAAACTGAAATATTGTTAATAGATAAATAAATAGTTTCATACAGATTTATTTAGTTTAATAAAAATATGAACTTACCACCTTGTGCTATTCTTACTGAGGCAAAGATAAATATTTAAAGTGATTAAGCACAAGTCATGCCCTCACACTGCCAGCGCTGGAAGACTTGCACCAGAGAGGTGCAGACATGTCAGGTCGAAAATGGGCAGTGTGCAAGAGACCTGACTTGTCGAACAAACTTCAATGTGCGAGGGGGCTACGCCGAGTATCTGGATAACTGACTTATTCTTTAATAATTTTTTCAGTTCTAACAATATTTCCGTTTTCATCTTTTAGTTTCAGAATGTATGTTCCTGATTCAAAATCATTCAAGTCAAGATTTATCATATTTGTTCTATAGAATTTCATGAACACCATTTTCCCTGAAAGGTCAAACAATTCAATATTTATATTTTTTATTTCCGATGTCTGAAGGTCTATTGTTACCTTGTTTTCTGTTGGGTTTGGATATACATATATATAATTTTGACTTCCTGCTTCAAATACTGCTGTTATTTGGGTAGCAGACAAATTCCCCGAGTTATCTATTGTTATTTCCCATTCTGTACCATCAGGCGATTCTAATATTAAAGCACTGTTTGAACCACTTGATTTAATTTTTCCTCCAACCTCTAATTTTGTATCTGCAATTGAAACTCCTATCCCTACATTCCCATTCTCGAAAATAAAATCATCATCGGTACTTGTGCGAAACGTTATATCAGAATCTGGTTTGGCCATAATGCTGTGGTCTTTATCACCAAGCCAAATAGTTGAATAATAATTACCTGAAGATTGAATAAATAATGATGCATCTTCGTCATTAAACAAACCGGCATCACCCAAAATATGTAATTTTGCCTCAGGTTCGGTTATGTTGCCAATACCGATTTTGCCTGTGGTACCTATACCGGATGAACCGCCTACAAAGAAGGTTGGAACGTCACTATTAAATCCCACCATTAAACTGTATGCTATATTATTTTTTAAATAACCCTCACCGATACCGGCTCCCATACCTATTGTTACACTTCCTCCGGCAGCAGATTTTAAATATTCTCCAAATAAGTAAGATGAACCTGCCTGAGCTATATTATGATAACCCAACGCAAAAGAAGCTCCATCATTCGCTTTACAATTTCTTCCGATAGCTACTGAATACCAACCATTAGCTTCTGCACCAGTTCCAAGTGCAATTGATGACAAACTTGTAGAAAGGGCGCTGTCTCCAAAGGCAAATGAATAATCACCAGTCGCCTCGCTTTGAAATCCACCGGCAAATGAATTAAGTCCGGTTGATATGTTCTCTGAACCTATGGCACTGGCAAACTTGATAGAGTCAACCGTATTGTTATTACACCATACACACTGTGTCTGGCTCATACTTAGGTTTGTAATAAGTATGGCTGCAATTAAGTAAATTGTTCTTTTCATTGTTTTTAGTTTTAGTAAATTTTAAATTGATTTTATTTTTTTAGATTTTTTCTGAATGAATAATTTGGTTTCACAGCCCTTCGATAAGCAAAACCCTTACGCGTGCAATACCTTTTCGGTGGAAAGCAGTTCACCGGCTCCATTGAATACCTTCACAACCAAAACACCCCGGGGCATCTTCCTGAGGGAAACCGGGTTTTTGCCTCCGTGTAATTCTTTTCTATACAATAATATACCCTGCTCATTGTAGAGTGCAACAAAAGCTTGCTGCATATCAGCCGGTATTTCGATGTATAGTTTATTGCCCGCCGGATTTGGAAATACCCGGGCTGTTTGATGTTGGGCAACCGGGAATTTATTTTCACCGGTAATCAGGTTGCAGTCGATGCTTTCAAAAGCAAAGCTGCCATTGTCGTCAATTGTCCCTTTCCAGCATTGTCCGTCAGGCGATTTCAGGATAAGGCCGGAAAAGGAGTCTTCAATGAAGATACTTCCGTTTTTAAAAACAAAGTTCTTACCCGTTTCAGTCTTGAATTCCAGGTTCTCCCCGGATTTGGCCTTGATCGTATGGCTTTCATCGCCAACCATCAATTTACCGAAGTAACCTGTTCCGGTAGGCTGTAGAAACAACGATGCATCCTCATCATCATCCGCCTTTATGTGGAGCTTTGCTTCGGGTTCGGTTATGTTACCTATGCCGATTTTGCCGGTTTTGTCTGTACCCGGTGACGGGCTAAGGAAAAAAGTGGGATTAATGCTTCCAAACCCTATCATTAATGAATATGGAACCGTATTTACTAAATAATTAAGATTTTGTCCAACTCCCATCACAAATGAATAATTTGCAGATGATTTAACTTGTGTTCCAAATGTAAAAGAGTTGATTTTTTCCGAAACTGCAGTAGTCCCAAGAGCCACAGATCGGTATCCTAATGCTTGTGCACCTGTTCCGAGGGCGGTAGAGTAATCTCCGTATGCCTTTGATGAATATCCCGATGCAAAAGCTGTGATGCCACTTGCGGCTGAGTATTTTCCAAGTGCAATGCTGCATTCATTGAATGCTGTATCATTTAGTCCTAAAGCAAATGAATAATCTCCTAATACATGACAATTGGATCCTCCGGCAAATGAATTAAGTCCGGTTGATATGTTCTCTGAACCTATGGCACTGGCAAACTTGATAGAGTCAACCGTATTGTTATTACACCATACACACTGTGTCTGGCTCATACTTAGGTTTGTAATAAGTATGGCTGCAATTAAGTAAATTGTTCTTTTCATTGTTTTTAGTTTTAGTAAATTTTTTAAAATTATATTCATCTATCGTCATATTTTTATTCAAATCCGATATTATATTGCCTTTGTCATCGTAAGCACAATTATAAATTGTAAATGTCGAACCACATTGAAGTTACAAATTTCAATGTGCGGGATACTCTTATTCTTCAAAGTAGTTAATTCTAAAAATCGGTAAAAGGTTACCCTTATTTCTTGACTTTTTTTTAACAAAATTTTTAACTCGCTGTAGTTCAGGATGAAAAATTTATTTTTTCGATAAAAAATTTTGTAACTAATCAGTGATTTAATTGAATTTCGTTATATTGTTGAAAAATCAGAAAATAAATAATATTTGTATATATTCCTACCCCTACACCCCTTCCATCCTACGGACTCCTTTCAGTCGAAAGGGGATAATTGGTATTTATTTTCTGATTTTTCATTGGCACACTGATTAGTTACAAAATCTTAAAATAAAACTGCCCTCCAAAGAAAAATATAATTTTCCGTAAAAATATAGCTAAAAACCATTAGGAAAAAAGATGGTTGAAAACCATTAGAAAATTATTCTATGGTACTTAATAGCTTTATAAGAGAATTGCTAATCCCGTTGTTATTTCCCTCCGGATTATCCATCACTTATACCTGCGCATAAATCCGGAGGAGCGGAGACATGTCAGGTCGATTCCGATAATTATCGGAAGGACTGTGTGCAAGAGACCTGCCTTGTGCCGGAAATTCGTCAGACCACTGCGCGCAAGGCAATCGCGTAAGGCAGTGGTCAGACGAATGTGCGCACATTTTAACTAATTTTAACATCTTATAATTCAGCTTTTAACAAAATTTTCAGGAATAAATTTTTTTTTCTGGTAAAGTAAAGTGAATTTTGCAGACAAATAAAAACATAGATTATGCTTGCTTTATTATTTTTATTACCAATATCGTTTACCATCCCGGCTGTTTTTGCATGGAAAATTTTTGAAAAAGCCGGCGAGCCTGGCTGGAAAACTATTATCCCTTTCTATAATTTATATATCTGGCTTAAAATCATTAATAAGCCGATGTGGTGGTACATTTTCCTGCTTATTCCTTTTATCAATGTGTTTATGGTCATGCTTATGATTGTTGAGTTGGTAAAATGCTTTGAGAAATTTGCTCTTTGGGAACAGGGTGTGGCAGTTATTTTCCCTTTCGTTTACCTGCCTTATCTGGGGTTTTCATCAAAAGAAAAGTTTATACCGGCAGATAAATGGAAAAAGATTAAAAAAACATGGATAAGAGAATGGGTTGATGCAATTATTTTTGCAGTGATTGCTGCAACCATCATCAGAACATTTTTATTAGAGGCATATACTATCCCGACATCTTCAATGGAGAAATCGCTTTTACGCGGCGATTTTCTTTTTGTAAGTAAAATATCTTATGGACCTAAAGCCCCGAATACACCGCTTTCATTCCCTTTTGTTCATCATACCATGCCTTTGTCAGCCGACAGGAAATCATTTGTTGAATGGATAAAACTTCCGTTTTTCCGTTTTCCCGGCTTTGAGAAGATCAAAAACAATGATGTTGTTGTTTTCAATTATCCTGAAGGAGATACGGTGTCAACGGTATTTCAGAGTAATATAAGTTATTACAGGTTATTAAAAGAAGTTGGACGAAATAATGTATGGAAAAACAAAAGAAAATACGGGAACATTATTTACCGCCCTGTTGATAAGCGTGAAAATTACATCAAGCGGTGCATTGGTATTCCCGGAGATACGCTGCAAATAATCAACCAGCAGGTTTTTATTAATAGTAAGTTAGCTGAATTTCCGTCTGATGGTCAGGTTAAATATACTGTTTATGCTCCAAAGGGAATTAATAAGAAATTTCGTGATAAGATAGATATCTCGGATGAGGATTATAATATCTGGAAAGGTGACCTGCATCATGCACTTCCTTTAACTGATGAAGCAGCACAAAAACTGCACGAAAGACCTTCTGTTAGAAAAGTTGAGAAAGTAGTTGCTAAATCGGGGATATGGTTGCCATATCTGTTCCCGTTCGATTCGTTGTATAAATGGAATATTGACAATTACGGACCGATATATATTCCGAAAAAGGGAGCAACAGTGGAACTTAGCATGAATAATATCTCCTTTTATAAAAGACTGATTGATGTGTATGAGAATAACGACCTGGAAATAAAAGACGGTAAAATATTTATTAACGGTGAGGAAGCCGATTCATATACTTTTAAAATGGATTACTACTGGATGATGGGAGATAACCGTCATAATTCAGCCGATTCACGATTCTGGGGTTTTGTGCCCGAAGATCATATAGTAGGCAAAGCTTCTTTTGTATGGCTTTCATTGAATCCTGATAAATCGCT
>JAIORT010000663.1 GCA_021107975.1 Bacteroidales bacterium
TTTCTTCTTGCTTTTCCCATTTGATATCTATTATTAAACCTTTTTGCTTATCTTCAACCCAAACTTTTTAACTTCTCATATAGTGATGCCTGTGGTATAGCTTTAGTTGCTTTATTGTTAATGATGAAAGTGAGACCCTGTCTTCTTTGATTTATAATCAGGTTGTGATGCAAAGAATTTTAAATGCCGTTTCATATCATCTAATAAAAGATTTGACATATCGCGGCTAAAACCATCTTTTACAACAATACGTTCAACAACCAGGTCCTCGCGGTTCTTAGGCATTGAATATGCCGGAATCAGCCATCCTCTATCGCGAAGCCGTTCAGACATATCGTACAAAGTAAAATTGGTTTCTTCCTTGAGTTTCCATGCAAAAACAGGAATATCACTACCATCACTTACAAGTTCGAACGGACCAAGTCTGGCTATTTCACCGGATAGATAAAGAGCCACATCCTGACAAGATTGCTGAATACTCCTGTATCCCTCCTTGCCTAACCTGAGAAAATTATAGTATTGGGCAACAATCTGGCTTCCGGGGCGTGAAAAACTTAGTGCAAAAGTTGGCATTTCTCCGCCAAGATAATTCACATAAAATATCAGGTCTTCAGGGAGTTCGTTTTTGTCTCGCCAAACAACCCAGCCAACACCCGGATAAACCAAACCATACTTATGTCCTGAGGCATTGATTGATTTAACCCATTTTAACCTGAAATCCCATTCTATTTCGGGTTGGATAAAAGGAGCAATAAAACCGCCGCTTGCTCCATCAACATGGATTGGAATTTCCCAACCGGTTTCCTTATTCAGCTTATCAAGTGCATCATTAATTTCCTTAACAGGTTCGTATTGTCCTGTAAAAGTTGTTCCCATTATAACTGCTATACCGATAGTGTTTTCATCGCATAATTTCACGACTTCTTCGGCATTGATAATATAACGGTCGCCTTCCATGTAAATAAACCTGGGTTCTACATCCCAGTATCTGCAAAATTTCTCCCAGCAAACCTGAACATCTATTCCCAGAACTAAGTTTGGTTTATCAGTCGGTTTTCCTTTTGCACGCATACGTTCACGCCATTTCCATTTCATAGCCATACCGCCAAGATGAACAGCTTCGCTTGAGCCAATTGTTGAACAACCGGTTGCTTCTTCATGGTCAGGTGAATTCCATAATCTTGCAAGCATATTTACGCAACGCATTTCCAGTTCGGCAGTTTGAGGATATTCATCCTTATCAATCATATTCTTATCAAATGTTTCAGACATAAGCTGTCTTGCTTCCGGCTCCATCCACGTTGTTACGAAAGTTGCAAGGTTCAGTCTTGAATTACCGTCAAGCATCAATTCGTCATGAACAATATTGTAAGCAGTTCTTGGCAACATTTCCTTTTCCGGCATTTCATATTTCGGAACATCAACATTTAATCCCCTTCGTCCGTACGTTGGTGTTAAAACACTGTCGGACTTAGGAAGTTCTTGTAATTTTAATTTTTTTGAAAGCATGATATTTAGATTTTAATTGTTAATATTTTATTAATTATCGTTATTTTGTTTCCAGCTTGGTTTTTTTAGTTGATGAATAATAAGTGGAGCTGCTACAAAAACCACGACTCCAACTATCAGGAATATTACATAGAACGTGGGACTGCCAACTGATAACTGGTCGGGAGGGAAGAAACCGATAAAGAATGAAAACAGAACAGCCAGTATTCCGATTCCTGCTATTATCCACATTCCTAATTTTCCACCGGGTACCTTATAAGCTCTTTCTACATTGGGTTGTGTATATCTGAGCCTGATCGCCGTACAATATAAAAGGAAGTACATAATTAAATATGGCGCTACCGTTAAAATTGAAAGGATGAAAAAAGCACTGCTTATAGTTGGCATAACTAAGAACACCAATGAAACTACGGTAACAATACATCCCTGAATTAATAGTATATTTCGTTGTACACCGTTTTTATTTGTTTTAGCCATAAAAGGAGGCAGGTCTCCGTTTGTAGCAGTAGCAAGCAAACCTTTACTAGGTCCTGCAATCCATGCTAACACTCCACCTACAGCTCCGAAGGCAACTAATAATCCTATTACAGGCAATAACCAATGAATATTGAATTTTGTAAGTAATTCATCAAATCCCTGCATAATACCTGCATTCAAATCAATATTCTTTGCCGGCATTACCGCAGCGATAGCAAGCGATCCCAATGTGAAAATTATAATTATTATAAACATAGCCGAGAAAACAGCTTTTGGGAATTGCTTTGTTGGATTTTTTAATTCGGTAACGTGAACTGCACCAACTTCCATTCCGGCAAATAATAATACGATTCCGGCAAGAAATGCAATACTGTTAAAATTGCTTAAGTCGGGGAAAAATTTTATTGCCTGGTGAGTTTCCGGGTTTAAAAATTCAAGTTTATTTCCCATTACGAACCACAAAATACCCAAAACGATAACAAAAACACCAGGAATTAATGTTCCGCAAATAACTCCGTATGTTGTAATTTTCCCGGAAGTTTTCATGCCTCTGAAACTGACTAACGTCGCAGCCCAATAAACAATAAGGATTACAGCCAGATTAAAAAATTTACTGTTAGCTAATGACTGGTCTATGAATAAATATGATAATGCTCCGGCAGCAAAAGACAGGACAGTAGGATACCAAATCACATTTTGTATCCATTGTAACCAGATTGCAGTAAATCCCCACCGGGATCCGAATGCTTCTTTT
Source organism: Bacteroidales bacterium (assembly GCA_021107975.1). GTDB lineage: Bacteria > Bacteroidota > Bacteroidia > Bacteroidales > JAADJA01 > JAADJA01. Next base: position 2,741 of record JAIORT010000663.1, read on the forward strand.
ACCCAGCGGTAAACACCACCTGATTGAGGCCAGCCGGTTGCCAATTCGGCAGAAACTAATGACACTGGTACTAAAAAAAATAATGAAGCAAACAATAAATAAAAAATCATTGTAAGACCTTCTTTTGCCATCATTGGTAAGCCACGAAGACTCATCACTGCTGCAACGTTCAACATTGCTAAAGCAAATACGGTTAAGGTAACTTTTGAATTAATTTTACTCATGATAAGTTATTTTTGTTAATAATTATTAGAATTTCCCACTTGATATAAATTAATAAATTTTTGAGATACAATTAAAAAAGCTATTAGCATATCATCAAAAATTACGACACAAAACTATAAAGATAAAATAGAATAAAAATCAGGGGAAATACCCAATTTTTATGCGTAAATATACGTAATTTTACTGCGGGATGTTACGCATTTTTTTAGATAAAACTTTCGGGGAGAAAAAGATATATTAATTAAAGAGAGGATTTGTATTTTTCTTGATTAATTATGTTGAAAAAAAATTAAACTAAATTTTAAATATTTGAAGTGAGAAATGTTATTTAGACAAACCTCCATACGGAATAAAATATCCCTTTTCCTTAGCCTTAGCCTTCGGTAATCAATTCATAAAACTATGTTCTTTTATTTTAAAAACAAAAGTTTTTTTAAGACGGTCTTTAATAAAATACAGGAACAAATAATAGGGAATCAGGATTCCGATTGAAATTAGACCGGCAATACCTTCATTTTTAAACAAACTCAATGAAACGATCAAGGTAATTAAAAGTATTATAAAAGGAATTACATATCCGAGCATAACCGCTTTTGTTCCCAATGTTTTTTCCATTAATACCTCTACCTTGTCTCCTGTTTTATAGTTTTTATTTTCCTTTCTGGGAACTTCAATAATTTCTTCCTGGATTTCGGAAATATTACAAATACCTTTGGCGTGACACGAAGCACAGGCAGACCGGGCAATTATCGAAACATAATAATACTTATTGTCAATATTCCTGATAATTCCATCATGACGAATTGAATCGGGTGTACATTCAGGCTCTGTGGGTAAGAATTTTTCGCCGGACTTCTCGCTATTGTCAGTATTCATTTTTATAAAAATTTTATATTTGTTTTAAATTCATTTCACCTGTTTATAGCTCCGTCAGTTAATGGTTCAGAATAGCCCTCATGAAATCTGAGATCCGCATTTTCGCCGAAATACCAGTTCAGTCCTTCTTTTTGGGCAAAGCATGAATCAGTTAACGGCAAGTTTAAATCAGGGAACGTTAAAGTCGGTTATAACTAATCAGTGTGTTTAGAATACTGATTTTATAGTCATTACAGGATTTATTTTTACCGCAAAGAACGCTAAGTTATTAAATATGTATTCTTTGCGAACCTTGCGGTTCACATTGCGTCCCGATACCGATAGTTATCGGTATTCGGGATTGCGGTTAAATAACTTATGTTGCTCAAATAAAACCTAATACAATTTAATATTAAACACTGATTAGTTACAGTCGGTTTAGTGTTTGAAGTTTCCTGTTTTAATAGTGACCTATCATAAATATGGTTGACAAAAAACACCAAACTTTTATTTTAATTGTTGATAACTCAATTTGTTAATTTTGTTTAATTGATTCAACTTTGTATGGTCAGGTGAAGCGGAGGAAGGCTCTGCTGGGGAGTAACCTTCCAAGGAATAGCCTGACCCAGGAAAATGCTTGGCCGTAGTTTTGTTTTGCAAAGCTACGGCTTTTTCTTTTATCTGTATTTTCATGGCTCTATACCTTAAAAAACCCATTTTTATTTCTTTTTTATTTACTTGCTTATTTTCCTGCCTGAAATCATACAATTGCATTACAGGGTATTCTGATTCGGGCAATTGCTCTATGAACTTTTCAAAAGCTATCGGACTTAAATACCCTAATTCACTGTGCGGACATGTATTATATAGTTTAACTACTTTGCCTAAGGCAATTTTTAATTGCTTTAATGATTTTACATTGTGGTATCTCAAATAATCGTTTTTTATTGTTCCGTTGATTCTTTCTGCATAAGCATTTTCCAGGCAGTTTTCGGCCATACTGATTTGTATGTTGGCATTATTAAGCCTGTTTATGTATTCCGTTTCACTGTATTGACTACCCTTATCCGAGTGATGGATTAAATTCTCATATCGTTTTTGCTTGCGTATTCTCATGACCATTGACAAAGCCCTGTGATTGTTCACTGCCTGTAAATTATCGCTGGCAGTGTACCCAATAATACGACGGCTATATATATCCATTATAAACACAATATAAAATGTCCCATAATTGGTTACAAAGTAAGTAATATCACTAACCCATAACTGGTTTATGGCTTTAATTTCTATTCCATGTATCAAATTCGGATACCAAATTTTTCCACTATAAGTAGTTCTGATAAAGGAGCGATATTTCCTGACCCCAAGCCCCTGTTCCGAGACAAAGCGCTCAAAACGATTTATCCCGACCTCTTTTATCCCGAGCATATAATGTACTTTTCGGGCACTAATACGAGGGTAATCTTTTCTTACCTCTATTACTATTTCTTTTAGTCGCTGCCACATAAGCACCCTTTGTTCCTCTATTCGCATCGCTTTGTGATAAGCCTGGCGACTTACTCCTGATATATCATATAAACCTTTCATCGTTATTCCAAGTCGTATTTTTTCTGACCTAAACCAGGTGAGTGCCCGGATGTATACTTTTTTTTTATGTCAAACCCTAATTCTTCACTACCCAGTTCTATAACTTTCTCCAAATAATCTATCTTTAGTTGCTTTTGTCCCACCTTTCTTTCAAGGTCTGCC
>JAIORT010000910.1 GCA_021107975.1 Bacteroidales bacterium
AAAGATATGAAGAGGAATTTCAGGATGATAAGAATGGTGAAATAAGATTATATTTTAATTTAAAAAAAATCCTTATTATCAACTTATTTACCTATTTTTGAATCTCGTATCCCGAACCCGAAAGTTATCGGGTTTCGGGACTATTACTTTGATTTAAGAAACATTAACCGGTTAAGAATAAATAAATAAATAATTATAAACGGTTATACACGGATTTATAGTTGATAGTTAGCGAATTAACTAAATCCTGCAAAAAAAGTGGAGTTGCGTTTATAAACGAGTTGTATGCAAGGCTAAAAAGACGTATAAGAAACAAACCTTTAGATTTGTAATAATCAGAAAGACAAGATATTAAACAGATTTGTTAACAAATTGACAAAATCTGTAAGAAAACGATGACTTTCATTTATATAAAATTCATCAAAAAACAAGGATTTAAAATTTATTAAAAATGAATACTTCAAGTTTAAATATAAATATTAAAACTCTGTTGGCTTTTTTTTTAATAAATACAACTATTTTTTCTGCAGGTTCACAGAATGTTATTGACAGCTTGCAAAGTATAGTTAATAATGCCAGTATAGATTTATTGTATCCTGATAACAAAGATCTATTAAAAAGCTATGATTCTATTATTCGCTTTTATAGAAAAACAGAAAACTACGACTCATTAATAGTGTATGAGAATAAAGTTGCGCAATTATATTTAAGACAAAACAATCTCAAAAAATATGTCAAAAAAACAAACGAAGTAGGATATTACTATACATTGAAAGGGGAACATGACGAATCAGTTAAGATACTATTAGATAATTTGCGTTTTGCAAAAGAAAATAATCTGAATAATGAATTGGCTGAAACATATATGTACCTTGGCTTTGGGTATAGGAATTTCAACAAAGAAAAAGCTTTGGATTATTTCACTCTTTGTCTTGAAAATGAAACAGATACACTCTCTGTGTATTATAGTTCATCCTTAAATGAAATAGCCAACATTTATAATCTATCCGGTAAATATGAAGAAGCCTTGGTTTTTTATTTCCGTTCACTTAAAATAAAGGAGGAGGCAGCCCAAGATTCATATAGTCAGGGAATTGCATTTTCATATAATGATATTTCAACTGTTTATCAAAGTATGCATAATTACGATAAAGCAATTTTTTATATGAAGAAATGTATAGAAGTAAGAGAAAACCTTAATGAAAATTTGCCATCAAAATATTACCTCTGTATTTTCTATTCAAATATTGCAAATTTATATACCATAACCAAGCAATACAAAAAAGCAGAAGATTATTTACAAAAAAGTTTAATATTGGCCAAAGACCTTAATAATCATTATTTATTTGAAGTAGTTTATTATGGATATTATATTTATTATAAAGCAACTAATAATCCGTTAAAAGCCCTTGAGAATTTTGAGATAACTGTTTTGTATAAAGACTCTTTAAATAATAAGGAAGTAGCAAAAACAATCGCAGATCTTGACAAAAAATATCAAACAGAAAAAAAAGAAGCTGAAATAATTATCCTCAAAAAAGAAAATTATATAAGAGGGTTGAGTTTTGTATTTATCCTCGTTTTATTAATTGTTATGGTAACAGCAGCTATATTGATAATCAGGAAGCAAATAAAAATCAGGAGGACAGAAAAAATACTTAGCGAAAAACTTAAAAAAGAGTTGGAATATAAGAAAAAGGAGGTCCTTAACTTTTCTACTTATGTACAACAAAGAATTGCATTTACAACTGATATTATTACGAACCTAAAAAAAATCAAATCCAATACAAAAGAGGTCGAAGATGAGATTAACAAAGTTATTTCATTTATTTCGTTAAACTATCAAAACGAACAAAAGATGATTAATGAAGTGTACTCACAAATAGAAGATATTAACAAAGTGTTTTCATACAGAATTAAAAAAAAGCACAATAATCTTACAAATGAAGATATTAGGTTATCATCTCTATTAATTCTTAATTTGACATCAAAAGAAATTGCGGAGATTCTTTTTATAAGCCCCAAAAGTGTAGAGATGAAACGTTACAGACTAAGAAAGAAATTAAAGCTTGAAAAAGACTATTCGCTTATTGATTATCTTACCAACATATAGAGTTTACCAGGTTGTTTGGTCACTCTATTTTTATCTGCGATTACATTTGTATTTCCGCTCAAACACAAATTATCCCACCGGTAACATGTACAATATTAGCCATTTATAAAATGTAGAGGTGTGTGTAGAGTGCCTTTTCCTTAAATCTGTTTTTACAGAAACTATATTTGCATCAATATTTAATTAATAGTAATTATTAAAAAAACTTAAAATATGGATAAAAAGAAAACTATTTCAATCGGAATCGTAGCTTTTTCAATCGGAATCGGTGCTTTAATGATAGCAAGTGCAATCATTTGGGGAACTGTAGGTCTTGGATGTTCATCGAAGTTAGAAGGTACAGAATGTTATGACCAAATACAAAATATAATAGTCGGAGGAACATTTGCACACTTGATTTTAATAATGGGTCCACTGGGTGCTATGTTTGTTATAATGAAAAAACAAAGAGAGGAAGAGGATAAATAGTTTGATTAAACTGATTATTCAATAAACTATAATCAGCTTTTTATTACATTTATCAATGAGGAAGCCTACAACAGTGATTTTACAGCAATTGAAGTTTGCATGCAAAAGTGATAATTAATTAAATGTAAACACAAATATTATTGGCAATATGAACAGAAAAAAAGAAGGAATAATAAAAAATACCTACGAAATTGTAATAAAGGAAATACAGACAATCATTTCAATTGCTTATGCACTTGCAGTTGGAATTGGAATGCTTTTTAACTTTCAAAAATTCTCTGAATTTGGAATTAATATATTCGATTATGCTGATGTATTTGATTTCTTGATAGTTCCTTTTTCAGATATTAAAATATTGCTATTTACAATTATTACATTGACCTTGTCATTTTTGTTTTTTAGGTTCGATTTGATCTGGATGAAGAAATTTCCCAAATTATATTCAAAAATTAATATTGGGTTGGACAAAAAAAAGTGGTATACATCATTTCGATACATTTTTTTTGCATTTATATTTCTTTACTATTTGTACTTATTAGCTGACAAATATGGGAAAATTTCAAAAGAACAAATTTTAAATGAGCCTTCAATTGAAATAAGGTTTTCCGATAACGAAATCAAAACAGGAAAAATGATAGGAAAAACAAAAGATGTGATTTTTTTACTGAATGGAGAGAAAACTGAAGCTATTCCAATAACATCATTGGTGAAAGGAATTGAAATAATTAAATAATGTAGCTAACAATAACATAGTGCAAAATTGAACAAAAAAGATTGTAATCATGATAAACAAAAATGAAATTTTACGGAAACCTGCGATTAAGTATGCATGGTTAAGGGTATTGTTATTTATTATTGGATTTCTAATTGCAGCCACCCTTATCCAAACTATTGGAATAATGATATTAATGGTGGTAAAAACGGATTTTAAAATAGAGGATTTTAAATCATTTATGTCTGATACAGAGAATTTCAATTATATATTATTATTGAAGTTCCTGGGTTTATTAGCGGTACTCTTCACGGTTTGGATATTTAGGAAATTTATTGATCGTCGAACTGTTATGTCATTGGGGTTCTCTTTAAAAAACAAAAGTAAAGACATAATTGCCGGGTTTGGTTTGGGGTTTGTTCTCATCACATTAGGCTTTTTAATTCTTTACATTTCGGGTTATCTTAAGGTTGTAAATATTGTTTTTAATTCAAAAACTATTTTTGGAACTTTTCTTTTTTTTGTTTTTGTAGCAATTCACGAAGAAATTCTTTTTAGAGGTTATATTTTAAATAACCTTATGACATCTATGAATAAATATGTCGCACTTGCAATTTCGGCAGTTTTGTTTGCTCTAATTCATGGAATAAATCCAAACATTACAATTGTTGCAGTAGTAAACTTAATACTTGCCGGTTTTGTTTTAGGAGTTTCGTATATCCATACTAAAAATTTATGGTTGCCAATCTTTTTTCATCTGAGCTGGAATTATTTTCTTGGGCCAATTTATGGTTTTGAAGTTAGTGGATTAGTGTTTAATACAACTATAGTTCAAGAGGTAGTGGGCAGCGATGTAATTTCAGGCGGTAAATTTGGATTTGAAGGTTCTTTAATTTTAACTGCACTTTTAATAATTGGATTTTTTGCAATTGATAAATTTTACAAAACAGGTAGCCTTAAAACAACTTATATATAGAATAATATTCTTTAACAAAAATAATTTAAACCATTTAAACTTTAAACACATGAAATCGAAATTTTTATTAGTAATGATGAGTATTGTTGCTTTTAGCAACATGACATTAAAAAGTCAGACAATTGCTTCTGATGAAGCGAAAACTGTAGCAGTAAATTTCTACAACTACCAGGTAATTGCAGAAAAAAGCATCAAACCATCCACTATTTCTCCAACTGATATTTCTTTAATAAAAGCTGAAGAAATTGATTTGTATTATATAGTAAATATTAATGAAAACGGATTCGTGATAATTAGTGCACAACGCAATGTTTATCCGGTATTGGCTTATTCAACCAAAAATGTTTTTTCATCCACAGATATACCTGATCATGTTCAGGCTTTGTTGAATGGATATGAAAAGCAAATTATCAATGCTGTCAAAACCAGGCAAAAGGCAGGAGCTGAAATAGAAACAACATGGAATAATCTTCTGACCAACCAAATGCCAAAACTGTCAAAATCCTTTATTGAACCTTTATCGACATCCTTGTGGAACCAAACCGTACCGTACAATTTATACTGTCCGGAAGATCCGAATGGCCCAGGAGGCCATGTAGTAACAGGCTGTCCTTCTACTGCCATGGCCCAGCTCATGTTTTATTACAGATATCCCGAACAAGGCGTGGGAAGTAACAGTTATTATCAATACCCCTACGGTACGATCAGTGCAGATTTTGAAAACGCCTACTATGATTATAATGCCATGACAAATGTTAGTACTGCTCAGAATTATGAAGAAGTAGCAGAATTAAGCTTTCATGCAGGCGTTGCTATTAACACTGTATACGGGCCAACTGTCTCAGGTGTTTATTATATGTCAACTGTTGTTGAAGGACTTGAAAACCATTTTGCCTATTCTGAAGATGCTCAATTAGTGTTTAAAACAGGCTATACACAAGATGAATGGGAAAGTATGATAAGGGATGACCTTGACTTACTGATGCCGGTAATTTACTGTGCTGTTGACCTTGTTGCAGGTGGAGGCCACACATGGATTTGTGACGGCTATGATACTGATGATTATTTTCATATGAATTTTGGTTGGGGAGGTGCATATGACGGATATTATTATTTGGATGATATTTCTGTCGGGGGATATACATTTAGTGCACAGCACCAGATGATCATAGACATTTTCCCTGATGATGGCTCATATCCGGATTTTTGTACAGGAACTACACATTTATCAGCTTTCGATGGTACATTTACTGATGGGAGCGGACCATATAATTATGAGGACAATTCTTCATGCAGTTGGCTGATTGACACACAAACAACAGATGATTCAGTTACATCAATAAGC
>JAIORT010000302.1 GCA_021107975.1 Bacteroidales bacterium
TGACTGAATATTAAATACTTAAATTTGTTTCCTCAAGTGAGAAATGTCAGTAAATAATCAAGTCATTTTAGCTTACTTTAACTTATAACTTTTAACTTTTTTACTTTTGTCTTTTATCTTTAACCTATCATTATTAAAAAATCTTCCTCACTAATAACAGGTATTCCTAATTTTTTCGCTTTAGTTAGTTTGTTCGGTCCGATGTTTTCTCCTGCCAGAAGGAAATCGGTTTTGCCTGAAACAGAAGAAACAGGTTTGCCGCCGTGTTCCTGAATAACTTTCTTTATTTCCTCACGTGTAAAATTTTCAAGCTTTCCACTAACAATAATAGTTTTTCCTTCGAGTTTGGAGGATTTTAATTCGTGTATTTCCTTCATTTCAAACTGAATCCCTTTTTCCCTGAGCCTGTCAATTATTCTTATATTTTTTTCATTATTGAAGTATTTCATAACCGATTCGGCAATCTTCTCTCCTATTTCATCCACAAGGATAAGTTCTTCAAAAGATACTTTTTGAAGTGTATCGATATTTTTATAATGGTTAGCAAGCTTTTTCGCCACTGTTTGCCCTACATATCTGATACCAAGAGCATACAAAACTTTATCGAAAGGTGTTTCTCCGGAATCTTGGATACCCTTTAAAATATTATTAACTGTTTTTTCCTTAAAGCTGAGCTTCTTCTCTTTTTTATCTTGCGTAGCTTCTATTACTTTTTCAATCCCCAGTAAATTATCGTAAGTCAGGTCATACAAATCAGCAACATCCTTTATCAAACCGTTACTGTACAGCATTTCTATTTTCCCCTCGCCCAGGCTATCAATATTCATGGCATTCCGGCTGATGAAATGTTCGATACGTCCTTTTATCTGCGGTGGGCAGCCGTCCTCATTGGGGCAATAATGGTTTGCCTCGCCCTCCTTTCTCACTAACGGGGTTCCACACTCCGGGCAATTTTTAATATAAATTATTCTTTCTGACTTTTCCGTTCGTTGCGATAAATCTACTCCCACAATTTTAGGAATTATCTCACCGCCTTTTTCCACGTAAACCATGTCCCCTATCCTAACATCCAATGCTTCAATAATATCAGCATTATGAAGCGAAGCCCGTTTAACTGTTGTACCGGCTAATTGTACCGGTTCAAGATTGGCAACCGGAGTTATGGCGCCTGTTCTACCAACCTGGTAACTGATTGAATTCAGTCTTGTTGATACACGTTCAGCTTTATACTTATATGCGATAGCCCAGCGCGGTGATTTGGCAGTATTTCCTAATTCAAGTTGCTGCTCATAATCATTAACTTTTATAACTACTCCGTCAATTTCAAGCGGTAATTGGTCTCGTTCCTTTTCCCAGTTGTGAATAAACTCAAATACTTCTTCAATGTTTCTGCATTTTGCAATATATCGCGGAACGTTAAAACCCCATTCCTTTGCTTTAAGCAGGTTTTTATAATGATTTCCAAAAGGTAGGTTATCACCCGAAAGAAAGTATAAATAACAATCGAGCGGTCTTTTTGCCACTTCTGCCGAATCCTGCATTTTAATACTTCCGGCAGTAACATTCCTTGGATTGGCAAATAGGTCTTCACCGTTTTCGGCTCGTAGTTCATTTAATTTTTTAAAACCATCCTTTGGCATAAATATCTCACCTCTAATCTCAAACTCCTGCGGATAATCACCTTTTAATTTTAAAGGAATTGTTTTAATGGTTTTGATATTGGCGGTTACATCATCTCCCTGAAAACCATTGCCGCGGGTTACTGCACGCACCAGCAATCCGTTAATATAAGTCAGACTGATAGAAACACCGTCGTATTTTAATTCGCAAACGTAATCAAAGTCGTTCCCAATGGCTTTTTTAACACGGTTGTCAAACTCATTAAGTTCCTCCTCCGAATAAGTATTGGAAAGAGAAAGCATAGGATACTTATGCTGCACTTGTTTGAATTCCTTTGTTATCTCCCCTCCAACCCTTTGCGTTGGTGAATCGGGCAGGGCAAATTCAGGAAAATCTTTTTCCAACTTTTCCAGTTCTTCTAACAGCATGTCAAAGTCATAATCACTTATAACCGGCTTCGACAGTACATAATACCGGTAGTTATGTTCATTGATAATGTCTGTCAGTTCGCGGATTCTATGTTTGGCTTTTCTCTTGTCCATCGAAACAAAATTAAAATAAAAATTGAAAATAAAAATTGCACCACACCTGCCTGCCGGCAAAGGCAGGGATTACTCAGATTTTCACAGATTTTTTTAACTGTAAACCTAAGAATGAAAGACGCCTTTTTTTAAACAAATATTTAAACTTTCTGATTATAACTTTTAACTTATAATTAACATTTCTCACTTGAGAAATACTATATTATAACTTGAAGAATTATCCAATTCATTAATTGATCTGTTTTTTGCCCCGCCGCTTCAGAGACTGTGTGAAAACAAAAAATTTATCAATCTTTTTTGCCACAGCATTTATGCCGTGGTAAAAAATATCGAACCGAACAATTGGCTTTAGCCATTAATGTTTTTTGGTTAATCAGTATTATTAATGGCTAAAGCCAATTACTTATTTTTAATTCACCACCGAGCTAAAGCACGGTGCAAAATATTTTCCCATGTAGAAATTACTAAGTAGTCAATTCAAACCTGCAAATATAAATGGCGATCATAAAGTTTTATTGACTGAATATTAAATACTTAAATTTGTTTCCTCAAGTGAGAAATGTCAGTTATAACTTATAACCCATACGTGCTAACTTCGTGTCGCTTTCATCTTTCATCTTCTCCATGAATAATATATGTAACCCCCCTGTTCTTATAAATATATATAGTTTGATTGGCATTGAGCGGATTCAACCAATGCATCACTTTATCGATAAACCCGGGTTCAACTGAAGTTTCGTAAACTATTTCAGGGAATACTGCCTGAACATCTTTAACCCTTTGTTCAAGGTTTTTATCTTCAAAAAACAGTATGAAGCGAGGCTGATATTCAGGATTATTTTTTATGACTTCCGATAATTCATCAGCGGAATTTTCGTTGGTGATATAAAATTCCTTAACCCACTCACCAAGATAAAATAGCGGACACATTTTTGCATTCCCGTAATTAGAATCTTCAAGCAACAGGTTCTTAATATTATCATACTTCGATAAGTAAATCATTGACTCTACTCTGGCTTTTTTTGAATAAGTGGTTGATACAACGGGTAACAATAGAAGGTTTATTATCCAAAAGAATATCCAGGCAGCTTTTAGGAATTTTTTCTTATTGTTGAATAAAGATGATTTTTGCAAGAAATCCTGCCATCCTATCATACCAAGTAAAATAACAAAAGGTATAATTGGTAATATGAACCTTTCCTGCTTATTTGGAAAAATAGAATGAAACAGAAGAAAAATAAGAGTTGGTAAAAAAATCAGCAAATGTCGTTTCCATGTCCGAAAGAAACCAAAAAATAAAAAGAAGCTCACCGGAGGTATTAAAAATCCCAGAATTACCAAAATATAATTATACCATGAGCCTGTTATATATGTTTCGGCATTTTCAATATTATAACCCACGTATTCTCCCAATTCAGCGAAAGGGCGCCCCCAGATGAAGTAATCGATTCCTCCCTGAATCAATACTATTGAGAATAAAAAACTTAATCCATACAAAAAGGCTTCTTTCCATTTTAATTTAATTAACAAAGCAGAGCCAATCCCAAAAGCAAAAATTATAGTTTGAAACCGTACCGAAAAAGCTAATCCGATAATAAAGCCGGATAACAGATAATATTTAAGTGATTTTTTTTCATCCCAATGATTAATAATTATCCAAACACTATAAACCAGGAACGGAATACAAACTACTTCTACCAAATTCCTGACACTTACAAATGGCATAAACCAATAAACAGCAAGTAACAACCCGGTTATTCTCGCCGTTTTTTTATCCGATAACTTTTCAGTGATTTTATATCCGTAATAAACCGTTATCAATGAAAAAGCGCCATGAAGCAGGCGGATAATAAACATTTTCGTCTGGGGATTAAAAATACCTCCCACTTTCATACATAAAAGTACAAGGTAATGAATGCCAACATAAAAAAAACTATGACCAGAGGGCACTGCTTCCGATTGACTGCCGGGCAGCCAGTTATTGTAATCAAAACCATCGACCCACGACTGGGCAGCTTCAATCACAAGGAAATGGTCATCATGCATTCCAAATCCTTTTGAAAATATTGCAGCTACTAAGCGTGTAATTATAGCAAGCCATATTATTAATTTAATCGGCTTGTTCTCCCATAACTCTGTTATTTGCCTCTTCACATGTTTAAAATTTGAAATCACAAATTTAGACTTTATTAAATAAATATTTCTGATCAGTATTAAATTAAAGCCGTAAAAAATCGGTTTACCCCTTATTGGTGTTAAAGGGCGATATTAGAAATAGTGGAAATAAGAGGAACAGTAAAACCGAATTATCTCTTATTAAGCATTTTGATATATACAAGCATCCAATATACTAAGAACTTCAATTAAAACATCATCAGGTGCTTTCTCAATAAACTTAACTTTACGGCTTTTATAGTCGATGGATTTCACTTGTTCTACCATAATGTAACCTGATAAGGTCAATTCTTTTGGTAGTGGAACATGAAAGGGAATATTACGACTTGTGTTTGTGATTGGGCATACAATAGCAAGTCCTGTTGCTTGGTTAAACAATCTATTGCTGACAATGATAGCAGGACGTCTTCCTTTTTGTTCATGACCAGATTGTGGATCAAATGTCATAATCACAAAATCTCCTTTTTTCGGGATATATTTATTCATTTACCATACCTCTTTTCCAACAGGACTTCCCCAGTTTTCCTCTTTTGATTTATAATCTTTTGGCATTTTCTCAATTAAATCCTTTATGTTATATCTGCAATGAATTTTTTTTGTGGATTTAACAACAATTTTCCCGTTCTGTACAAATATATCAACATCTTCCCCAACTTCTATGAAAGTGTCATCTAGAAGTTTTCTAGGAATTATAATCCCCTGGCTATTTCCCCATTTTTGAACTTTTGATAACATAGTTTACTTCTTTTTGGATTTAATAACTAATACTTTATTGTTTAGCTACAAAATTATAAAAAAAATCTTATATAGATAGTAAAATATTTATTCGACCGTATATATGTATGAACCTGTTCTTTAACGGTATGAAGTTATCTATTGAATAAAAAGATCATAGAAAAAGTATAGTGCAAACTCTTTATTATTTTAACTTTGATTAAATTTGACCAACAAAATAAAACAAATCATTATGTTTGTAAAAAGTAAATTTTATAGGAAATTGTTTGCAATACCGGCTATTTTATTGCTGACATCATTCAATGTAAATAATAACATAGATTTAGCAGAGATGAATTCAAAGTTTAATCCACAGCTAGGAGATATAAAATTACTAGAGCCAAGATTTACATCCGGGATTTCAGTTGAGGAAGCATTATTAAATCGACGCTCTATCAGAGAATTTACAAATGAAGCACTGACTTTATTTGAAGTATCTCAAATTTTCTGGTCGGCTTACGGCATTACCAAAGAGCATTCATATCCTTCCTTTCTCAGGGG
>JAIORT010000205.1 GCA_021107975.1 Bacteroidales bacterium
AATTTTTTACTTGTTTATTGATTATTGTATGTTGCTTATTGAATGTTTTTTTGCAAATCCACAATTAGTAAGCGATTGCTGAATAATATGTAACTTGCCATTTATGGCGCTATGTTACGAATTATAGTAAATACCGGAATAACTATTTTCGGGCAAGGGGCAGTTTCTTTTAATATTGGTTTCAATAATCTTCCAGTACTGTGTATTGAATATAGTTCCCGGCTGTAAAAACCCAACATGAACCCCGTTAACCGAAAACTGGTCATTATTTCTGACTTCGTTGTAATCAGAAAAGCTGACCCATCTTGTGTTAACCACTGTAACTGTTCTGCTTCCAATAACCTCAAACTCATTATTAGAATTGATAATAATAGCCGTGTCTTCATCAATACCAATGCCTCGTAAACTATAGCCTGACAGCAGGAATTGCGTTAGCCGTTGCAATCGTATTCTCGCAGAAAAATGCGTATCCACTGTAATATTTTTCAGGAAACCAAATCCTCTGTCGTGCCTTACTTCGCCTTTAAAAAGCCCTTTATCATCACCGCTATATATTAAGGGGTCAGATGCTGCTGCGGCTCCGGCGCTTGTTCCGGCAATAGTTACACCACTCTTGTAAAGCCTTAAAATTTTCCTGTGCAACTTGGTATCAAATAAAACATCAACCAGTTTAACCTGGTCGCCACCGGTAAAAAATACCATATCAGTATCGGCTAACTTTTTCAAATATTCATTCCTGTCAGCATCACTACGGGTTCTCACATTAATAACCTCAATTATATCTACTCCGAGATCCCTGAAAGCATAGTAATAATTATTTCCCAAATCGGAAGGATAAGATGAAGCTGTTGGTATTACAACAATCTTCTTTGCATTATTCAACCTGACAGTTTCCTTCAGGATAATCTTTTCCCGTAACTTGTCTTCAGCGCCTCCTATTAAAACCAAATATCCTTTTTTCTTCATCGAAAATTTAAACTATTAAAACATTAATTATCCTTTTAACGCATTTGTAATTGCATCAAGGAATTGCTGTCTTTTGAACGGTTTGGAAATATAACCATCCATACCTGCGTCAATACACAAATCCTTATCCGATTTCATGGCAAAGGCAGTTAGCGCGATAATTGGTATATGAATCCCTTTTTTACGCTCTTTTTCCCTTATAATACTTGTTGCCTCATAACCATTCATTACAGGCATTTGAATATCCATTAGAATAAGGTCATATTCATTATTATCATATTCTTCTATTACTCTTTCTCCATCATCAACAACCGTTATTTCCCAACCCTGCGATTTTGTTATCGCTTTTATTAAAAACTGGTTTGCTTCATTATCTTCGGCAAGAAGGATTTTAATTTTTCTTGATTCAGATTCCTTGTTTTCTGTAGGTTTATTCATAACTATTTCTGGTTTTATTATTGTTTTGGTTTTGGTTTGAAACGGTATATTTATAATAAATTTACTGCCTTTTCCAATTTCACTTTCTACAATAATACTTCCGTGTAAAATATCAATTAATTTTTTTGTTATAGCAAGCCCTAATCCGGTTCCATTTATTTTCTTTGTTAAGTAATAATCAAGTTGTTTAAATTCGTCAAATACCATTGAAAGTTGATCTTTATCAATACCTATGCCTGTATCTTCAACAATTATTTTAGTTTGAACCTTATCATTTGATTTCTTCGAACTTACAGAAACATTAACATATCCTTTTTCGGTAAATTTTATAGCATTGCTGATTACATTATAAAGTATTTGCTTAAGTTTATAATAATCACCAAATAAATTATTTTCATCAAGATCATCTTGGTTAACTATTAACTGAAGATTTTTCTTCTTAAGAGCCTGTTCAAAAAAGTCAACAATATCTTTTATCACTTCACTCATAATGAAACCAGATTCCATAAGGGATATTTTACCGGCTTCGATCTTAGAGTAATCAAAAATATCATTAATAATTTGTAAAAGCTGATTTCCGGAGTACTCAATCATTTGCAGCAACCTGGCTTTTCTATCATCGGGTTCCTGGCTGATAAGCATTTCCGAAAATCCCATGATGCTGTTGAGCGGTGTACGAATTTCATGGCTCATGTTCGCAAGGAACTGATTCTTTGAATTATTGGCTTTTTCTGCTTCTATTCTTGCGTTTTTTAAACTTTCTTCAACAAAGTATCTCTTTTGTTCAAGTGAAAGGGCTTTTGCAAGCGAACCAATAATCTTTATTTCTTTATCGGTAAATTTTCTTGGGTTAATATCAACAATGCATAGCGACCCAATTGTCTGTCCGTCAATAATAACAGGATGCCCGAGATAAGACCTTAAGCCATATTTTTTAACATTAGGATCGGTATGGAAATACTCTGTTTCTTTCAGGTCTTCAATTACTACAGGTTTGTTTTTCCCCTTAATTGTTACTTCGTAACAGATATGTCCCCTCGGAATATCTTTTTTCTGTACATCTTCAGGCGCATTAAATTCAGACCAAACAATCAATGATTTATTCTCATCATCCAGACAATTATATAAAGAACAGACACCTTTAAGTATTTCACAGGTCTTTCTGACGATAATATCAATATTTTTTAAAGAATCAACACCCAATTCGAGAAACAGGTGATTAAGATTGGCAATCTGTATTTCTGCAATTTTTCTGTCTGTACAATCTGAAAAAAATACAATTTGTTCATCCTCCGCAGTAATAATAACGAAGATATCATACCATCTGTCAACCGGATCTAAATAAAGCTCAAATTCAAACCGTGAACCCGGGAATACTTTACTACTGTATTCCTTAAATACCTGGCGGAGCTTTGGCATAATTTCAGGAAACAGCACGGAAATTTTCCGTCCTACTAATTCCTGATGGTCTTTTCCTGATTTTTCTTCAAAAACATCGTTAACATCAAGGAGCATCAAATCAACCTGTTTGCCATCATTGTTACGAATAATTTTCTGACGGGAAAAAGCAAAAGGAAGATTATCAGGATAATATTGATAATTTTTTTCAGATTTTTTTATAGCTTCAAACGACATTTTATACTTAATGATTCATAGAAACTGATTATTAAATAAAGTGCAAAATTACATATTTTTAAATTGAAGATCATTTCTTTATTAATCTATTTCAACCCAAAAAAAGATTTTATGCTGAACTCAGATAAATATTGCCTGATATTATCAGTACTGATACCAAAAGCCAGTAAAGTGGAAACAGTGGCAAGAATGATATCCGGTTTGTTTTCAACATTATTTTCATCAAATAACGCAACCTCCTGAAGTGATATCAAATCCTGGGTTTTCCCGCTTTTTGATATAACAAGCTTGTTGTCTTTAATAAAAACTGTTTGACCTCCTTCATTCATATATTTGGTTACCGCTTTGTTGTCAGCTTGTTTACTGAATAATACCGGTTGGCTGAATAATCTTTTTTCGGTGTCGAGCACCAAAGGATCATCAGCATTTAAAACAGAAAAGCCGTCTTCGTAAACCTGCTCGGCAACAACGGATTTGGCATAAGCCAGGTCTTCGATATAGCGTATATCATTTTCTCCTATATGCTCCTCACCTATATTTAAGAAAATCCCAACATCGGCATATTCATAACCGAGTCCTTTTTGCAAAATACCTTCACACGATGTTTCAACGATAGCACAATCAATAGTTGGATCCTTTAAAACTAATTGTGCATGTTCGGGGAATGTCATATTTCCTTTTTTCAGGCATTTTCCACCAATATATATCCCGTTGGAAGTAGTTAGCCCGGTTTTATATCCTTCTTTTTTTAGGCAATAATCCAGGAAGTGAGCAGTAATTGTTTTTCCAACTGTGCCGGTAATTGAAATCAATGGTACACGTGTTTTCGCTCCTGCGGGGAAAAGCATATCCAACAGAGGAGCAGCTACATTCCTGCTTTCGCCCATTGCCGGATTAATGTGCATTCTGAAATCAGGAGCGGCATTTACCTCCACAACAACACCGCCCTGGTCAGTTATCGGTTTATTTATCTCTTTTGTAATAATATCAATTCCGGCAACATTCAGCCCTATTATTTTTGCAGCCCTTTCAGCAATAAATATATTAAACGAATGTACCTCATCAGTTACATCTGTTGAAAAACCACCTTTTTTAGGATTTCCTGAATTTTTTAAAAAAAGGTTTTCACCTTTCGGTAATACGGAATTTAATTCATATCCTTTCTTATTTAAAATACGTTCCGTTTCAGCATCAATTTCAACTTTCGATAATTTTCCTTTATCTCCAAACTCCCTCTCTGGGTTACTATTTAATTCTTCGATTAATTCATTAATGGTTTTTCCTCCGTTGCCGGTTATTTTTGGAGGTTCAAGCCTGCCGGCTGCAATAAATTTATTATCAATTACAAGCAAGCGAAAAAAATTATCTTTAACATATTGTTGAGCTACAACGTAATCATCACATTCCTTAGCATATTGAAAAGCCTCCTTAATATCTTCCGGTGTTTCGATATTTATTGTTGTATTTTTTCTTAAATAACCTTCAACCGGTTTAATAACAATAGAATTATTAATTCTTTTTTGAAATGAAATAATTTCTTCAACATTATCAGTCTTAATTGTTTCCGGCACCTGAATTCCAGCTTCATTCAGCATCCGGTTCGATAAATAATTATTATCGGCAGTTTCAACCGCAATCAAATTAGTATCCGAAGTTATTGTTGCTCTTATGTTTTTATGATATTTGCCCGTGCCTAATTGTACCAGGTTAAATGCATCCATTCTAAAATAAGGAATGCCTCGTATCTTTGCTTCATCAATAATCGCCTGTGTGCTGGGACCGAACATCCTCAATTCCCTGATATTAATTAAGGATTCAATTACTTCAAATACATTGAATGGCTTATTTAAAAGAATAGAATTCACGAGATTAAAAGCAGCCTTTCCGGCATAAACCCCTGCGATTTCATCAAAATACCTGAAGATAACATTGTAAACTCCCTGTTCAAGTGTGCTTCTGGTTTTACCGTAAGCTACATCCATTCCGGCGAGGGTTTGCAGTTCAATGGCTATATGTTCGGTAACATGACCAAGTAATGTACCTTCTTTCAACCGTTTTAAAAATCCGCCGGGCTTACCTACGGAACAATGATGTTGGTATAGTGATGGTATTATTTTAATTAGATTATCGGAAAATCCTTCAATCTGGTTAGTAAAAACCTCATCATATTCACCCAAATCCATTCTGAATAATATAATGGGTCCACCGCTAAAATAATTAGCTCCGTGATATACCTGTATTTTCCTGACTTTTAACGGACCGTCAATAAGCCGGTATTGATTATAAATTTCAAGGTTTGATTTCATTATAAGTTACATCTTAAAATTGCAAAGGTATGTATTCCGATAATTAGAATTATGGCAGAAAATAATGAAGTTTGTTTTGAACTGTTGCAAAAAATCGGGCATCAAATCTGCTACCTTTTATAAATCGGTCTTTATCAATTGCACTTTTTGGTTGTGTGCTGCTTTGTGTGAATTGCAATTGTGCTTACACCTGTGAGTTGGCTATTTTGTCTCGTCCTGCTTTTAGTTTACACTTTTTAGTTCTTAATCCTGTTACAAATTT
>JAIORT010000988.1 GCA_021107975.1 Bacteroidales bacterium
TTTTGATAACCATCCGCCGCCAAGTGCTTTATATAGCTTAACATAAGCATTTAATTGCAATTGATAAGTTTCGGAAGCAGACAAATTTGCCTCAAAAAGAGAGCGTTCCGAATCCAGAACTTCGAGATAACTGGTAACACCGCCGTTATATCTTTCTTGCGACAATGTATTTGCATTTTTTGCAGCATCTCTTTGGCGGACCCTGGCACCAACTTCGTCTTTATAGGTTGAAACTTCAATGAGCGCATCATCCACTTCCCTGAATGCCTGTAACACAGTTTGAACATACAGCAGGCTATCCTGTACCATTCGTTGCCTTTCAATTTCCACCCTTCTTTTGTTCTTGCCAAAGTTGAAGACCGGGCCTAATAAACTTCCACCCATTGACCAAACCATGCCATCATTAGTGAAAAGTGTATTAAGCTCAGGGCTGGCTACGCCAAGAAAACCTGTAAGGCTGATTGACGGTAGTCTCATAGCCTGGGCAACTCCAATCTGTGCATTCTGAGCTGCAAGCATTTGTTCTGTTTGCAATACATCGGGTCTGCGTTCTAATATTTCAGAAGGAATTCCGGCAGGAATATCAGGAGGTAATACTTGTTCAATTAGTGAATTTTTTTTCATTATAGGTCCGGGATTTAATCCTAATAAAATACTGAGTGCATTTTCTGTTTGAGCAACAAGCCTTTCGTACAATGGTATAGAAGCAGCAGCTATGGCTTCCTGTATCTCTGCCTGGTTAAGGTCTATTTCAGCTACGATTCCCTTATCGAAACGTTCACCGATTATCCATAACGATTCTCTCCTTGAGGTTAATGTATTTCTTGAAATTTCTAATCGCGATTCATAATCCAACAGTAGAAAGTAAGTACTTGCCACTTCCGATATTAACCCGATTTGCACTGCTCTTTGTGCATATTGCGAGGCTAATAATTCGGCTCTGGCAGCTTCGGTTGACCTGCGGTATTTTCCCCAGAAATCAATTTCCCAGTTCAGGTTGGGAGCAATAAAAAAGCTGTTATACGCATCTCCTTTTTTGTTTCCTGCTAAATTGGTTCTTGAAGCATTTACATCATATCCGAAGGAAGGATACAGGTCAGCTTTATTATACCCAAGTGCAGCCCTTGCTTCTTCAATGCGGGCGGCAGCTATCAGAACATCTTGGTTGTTTTTTAATGCAGAATTAATAAGCGTATTTAACTGCTCGTCCTGGAAAAGCTCCCACCATTTAAGGTTTAAAACGCTGTCTGTTTTAACTTCCTCATACCTGAATGAAGCAGGTGTGGTCATATTAGGGCGAGTGTAGTTTGGACCGAACTTGCAGCTTGACAGAGTTAGGAGGAAAACAAATAAGTATGTTATATTTTTTTTCATTTTATTTGTTTTTTTGTAATTTGTTAATTGAAGATTTCTCCATTGCCAGTTTCCTTTTCTTTTCATATTTCCCGATTTTCCCAATAAATACAAATAACATGGGGTACAAAAATACTCCTAAAAATGTTGCTACTGTCATTCCACCTAAAAGCGCCATTCCCATTACCTTGCGCGACTCAGCGCCGGCGCCCGCAGCAATAACAAGAGGGAATACCCCGAAAATAAATGAAAATGCAGTCATAAGAATGGGCCTGAAACGTAACCTGGCAGCATTAACAGCGGAATCGAAAAGCGACAGTCCCTTAGCAAATTCATTATTGGCATATTCAACAATTAAAATTGCATTCTTTGCTGCCATTGCTATAAGCATCACGAGTGAGATTTGAGCGAAAATATTGTTTTCAAATGTCTCACTAAAAAAACGGGCAACAAACAGGAAAAACATTGCCCCAAAAACAGCAAAAGGAGTACCGAGTAAAATGCTAAGTGGCAGCGACCAACTTTCGTATTGAGCAGCGAGGATAAGAAAAACAAATACCAAAGCGAACAGAAATACTATGTTACCAGCGCCACCGGCCTCTTTTTCCTGATACGACATATTACTCCATTCATAACCCATATCGGCAGGGAGCGACTCTTTTGCAACTTCTTCTATAGCATCCAGTGCCTGGTTGGAAGAATATCCTTTTGCAGGGCTTCCTGTCAGTTCAACAGCTCTGTATAAGTTATAACGGTTTGTATAGTCAGGTCCTGCAATATCCTCAACAGTTACAAGGGCTGATAATGGCAAACTAACACCATCACTATTTTTAACAAAAAACAAATTTAGTTGGTCCTGATTTAACCTGTACCGTGGTTCAGCCTGGATATAAGCTTTATAAAGGCGGCCGAAGCGGTTAAAATCGTTAATATAAGCCCCACCTAAAAAAGCTCCGATTGTAGAATAAAGTTCTTGTAAGTCAACACCTGCTTTTAAAGTTTTGTCAATATTAATGTCAATATATTTCTGGGGAACATTAGCCTGGAATGGAGAAAATATATTGCCGATTTCCGGCCTTTCCATCGCAGCTTTAACAAATATTGATGCCTGTTGTGCGAGGTATTCCGGCGAATTTCCACCTTTATCCTGAAGCATAAGTGAAAAACCTGACCCTGTACCAAGTCCGGGAATGGCAGGGGGTCCAAAAGCGAATACCACAGCACCTTTAATACACTGTAATTCCATATTCACTTCCCTTATTATTTGCAAGGCAGTTTTATCCCGTTTACTCCAATCCTCAAGCGAAATGAACATAAACGCGCCATTAGTTGAAGTACTCCCTGTTAACAAACTATATCCGGTAACATTTGTAACAAAGTTTATTTCTTCGTTATTCATTAGGATATCTTCAATCTTAGCAGTTATCACGTCTGTTCTTTGAAGTGAAGCAGCATCAGGAAGCTGAATATTTACACAAAAATAGCCCTGGTCTTCTTCAGGGATGAATCCACCGGGAACAAATTTTGAGATAATAATAATAGCTCCTGACAGGATTAAAATAAAGATTAGACTCCTTGTAGTTTTTCGTACAACGATTTTTGAGAATTTCATGTAGGAATCAGTGGAACGATCGAAAACTTTATTAAATCCTTTGAAAAATTTTCCTGGTATGCCTTTATAAGGTTTTGGTTTTCTTAATAACAGAGCGCATAATGCAGGGCTAAGTGTCAGGGCATTTACGGAAGAGAATACAACGGACACAGCAATAGTGATTGCAAATTGCTGATAAAGCCTTCCGGTAATTCCACCCATAGCTGCAACAGGGATAAATACTCCTACTAAAACGAGTGTAGTGGCTATAACAGGAGCAGTAACCAATTTCATTGCCTCGATAGTTGCTTTTTTAGAATTCATTCCCCTGGCAATATTTACCTGAACAGCCTCAACTACAACTATGGCATCGTCAACTACTATACCAATGGCAAGTACCAGACCGAGAAGGGATAACACGTTTATGGTAAAGCCAAGCATAGGGAACAGAATAAAAGCGCCGATTAATGATACAGGGATAGCAGCTGTTGGGATAAGAGTTGCTCTCCAATCCTGTATAAAAATAAAAACAACGAAAAGAACAAGAGCCAGGGCGATTAATAAAGTAATAATTATTTCACGAATTCCTGCTGAGATAGCTAGTGTAGTGTCAAGAGATATTTCATAACTGATTCCGGGAGGAAATTTTTTAGAAAGGCTCTCCATAATTGATTTGATTTGATCACCGGTTTCTATGGCATTTGAGCCGGGCATTTGGTATAAAGCAATAAGAGCACAACTATTTTTATTCAGCCTGGTAAAAGCAGTATATGATTCCACACCAAGTTCAACTCTTGCAACATCACTTACTTTTACTTGTGAGCCATCAGGATTTGTTCTTACAATAATATTTCCAAATTCTTCTTCTGTCTGTAGTCTGTCGGGTAATCGCACGGTATATGTAAACTCAATTCCCGGTGGGGCAGGTTCTGCTCCAAATTTTCCGCCCGGTACAATTATATTCTGTTCTTTCACTGCATTCATAATCTCGGGGACAGTAATACCCATTTGGGCAAGCCTGTCGGGCTTTACCCATAAACGCATAGAATAATCACTTGAGCCAAGTATATTAACGCTTCCAATCCCTTTTGTTCTGGACAGAATATCTTTAATGTTTATAGTGGCATAATTCCCTAAAAAATCCTGATCATAATCCTTGTTTGTTGATGTTAGTGTGACAAGCATTAACGGGAAAGAAAATTTTTTATTAGTAGATAAACCATACTGTTTTACTTCTTCCGGTAATTTTGGTGTAGCCTGAGATACCCTGTTTTGTGTAAATACGGTGTTCATATCAGGATCGGTTCCTATTTCAAAGGAAACATCCAGAGTCATTGTGCCATCATTGGAGTTGGTTGATTTCATGTAAATCATATTGTCAACACCATTAACCTGCTGTTCGAGAGGTGTGGCAATTGATTGTTCAACATTGATAGCATTAGCCCCTGTGTAAGATGTGCTAACCGAAACCATAGGAGGTGAAATATTAGGGTATTGTTCCATTGGTAGGCCTAACATAAAAATTACCCCAACGATAACAATTACAATGGCTATTACCATTGCAACAATAGGTCTGTTTACAAAAAAATTACCTTTTTCTTCCATAATCCGGTTCCTTATTTAATTTGACCTTTTTCATTCAGTTCTACAATTTCCGGCTTAACAGCCATTCCTTCCCTGACTTTTTGTATTCCCTCGTAAACCACCTTTTCACCCGGTTTTATCCCTTTAGTGATTAACCGGTAACTATCGACAGTTGCCCCTGTTTCAACATCTCTCCTTTCAATCTTGCTGCTGTCGTTAACCACGTATAAGCTGTACTTGCCCTGAAGTTCGCTTAAGCATCTTTGCGGGACAAGAAGGACGTTATCTTCAATATCAATTACTGCTTTTATCTTTGCAAACTGACCGGGACGTAATATTTTTTCAGGATTTGGAAAGGAAGCCTGAACTAAAATAGAACCGGTAGTCGGATCTACTTCTCTGTCAATAAAGTCAACCTTTCCCTTGTATTTGAAAACTGAATTATCAGCGAGGATCAATTCCAGGTTCCTTTCCTGGCGTTCTATCTCCTTTTCATTCATCCCTGCTTTTTTCAGAGAATCAAGTCTTATAAACTCCCGTGCTAAAGATAAATACTGGTTTTCGGACAAGAAGAACTGTACCCTGATTGTGTTTATGGTTGAAACTACATTCAGGATAACAGGGTTGGGGTCTTTTCCGACAAATTCGCCAACCTTAGCTTTGGTTTTGCCTATAATTCCACTAATGGGGGATTTTATTCTGGTATAACTCAATTGTATTTTTGCCGCCCTGAGGTTAGCCCTGGCGGCTTCAACGGAGGATTGACCAGCTTCTTCGGAAGCAAGAGCAGCATCAAGGTCGCTCTGGCTAACAGCATTTATTTTGGCAAGGGGTTTGATCCTGCGCAGGTCGTTTTGCGCCTTTACCAAATTTGTTTCTGCTTCGGCAAGCTCACTCTCTTTTTCAGCAACCCTTGCCTCGTAAGTTTCCGAGTCAATGGAATAAAGGTGTTGGTCCTTGCGTACAGGACTGCCTTCTTTAAAATAAATGCCTTCGAGCCAGCCTTCTACTCTTGCACGGATAGGGATGTCGTAAAGCCCGTAAACCTGCCCGACAAATTCCTGGTAAAT
>JAIORT010000431.1 GCA_021107975.1 Bacteroidales bacterium
ATAACCGGAATTACCTGATTGAGGTTGCCAAACAACTATTTTGTCATCATTGCTTATTTGTTTGTTGGCATCACCATCTCCTCCTACCATTCCCCAAACACCGGCTCCGATTTCCTTGTGGCCGTTTGCTCCGCCATAAACCTTATCTGCTCCGTTTGAAAAATCATAAGTGTAAATTCCACCGGTTGCGGTTACGGGGTTTGCTGACATAATTCCCAAATGATTACGATGCCATATCACCACGAACAATGAATGAATGATAGAATGATAAAATGATAAAATGGTGGAACCGTCCAAACCAACAATAGATCCATCATTCAACAAAAATGCTGCTTGCTGTGAAATCATTGTTTCGCCGGTTGCCAGGGCAGCATCCGTTGTGTCTCGCAATTCAACCAAAACCCAATCAACTATATTTGTATCGGGAATTGAGGTAACGGATTCTGTTCCTGAATAATTCCAGGGAGCAATGTTGTAAGGTTGTGATAATGGGATATCATCAGGGTTTAGGTCAGGAAGCATTAAGCCTGTTGCATTATCATAAGGTCCTTCGAGAAATACTGTGAGGTCGAGTTCGATACCATGTGCTGTTTCACGGGCAATGATGAATTGGCTGAAACCGGTTATGCCATTAAATGTAACCTCATCGTTTGTTGGATTCACGGAATCTGCTGACACTAAGAAAACCCAATTTGTATCTGCATTGCTGCCGCGGGTATAAAGGCTTATGTTTGATGGATCGTTCTCATCTGCTGTTGTTAAATCTTCAGAAACAGTGAAGCTTAGGTTGGCATTAAATATTCCTGTACCAAAACGGTTTACTACCCAGTATTGAGAATTAAAAATGGTATCTGGCCCGGTGGGATTTAGGTTTGGAACAGTATCAATCCTTGTTACGGTAACTTCGGCGTCGGCTTGTGAGTTATAATACATTGAAAGACCGGTTCCGGTAAAATCTACTATCCCGGCAGTTTCGGTTTGGGAATCACTTTCTCCATCTCCGAATGGAATTGTCGAATCTATCCAACAATTCAGAGTATCCATATTGGTCAAAGCTCCGTGATTTCCTCCGATGATATCATTAGCAGTTTCACCCGAACCTTCATTGAACTGCCAGTATGCGACTAATCCTGTTTCTGTTCCCGATAATCGCAGATACATATTTTTACGGATTTGAACAGAATCACAGGCAACGTTCCAAATACGGACTTCTTCAATAGAACCGTCCATAAATTCTGAAATTCCGATATAACTACCGAATATTACATTTGCATCAATATTTAATATCGGAGTGTTACTGCTGTTTCTGTGTGCTACAATTTCACCATCCAGATAACTGATAAAACCATTTGAAGTATTCTGCTTCCATGTCATTGCGATATGATGCCAGTTTCCATCTTCTGCTCCCGAACCGACAGTAATTCCATTTCCTGTTCCACCATCATTTGAAAGAATATGGGTATCAAACCAACCTGAAACAATATAATCATCTCCATTTTGCTGTCTCACTGCCGATTGAGTGCTGCTTCCTTTAAACCAATATTCGATGGTGATTTCCGAACCGCTCAAATTATCTAAGGTAGTTTCCACATAATCATTTGTCCCGTCGAAATCAAGAGCGGTTCCAGGGAAAGCATCAGGTGGTATCTCCCTGCCTACAATGAACTGGCTAAAACCGGTAATCCCTTCGAATATTACTTTGTTATTTATAGCATCAACAGAACTTGCATAAGTCAGGTAAATCCAATCTGTATCTGCTGTGCCGGAACGAGTGTATAGTTTTATTTGAAACGGGCGATCCTCATATCCCGATGTCAAATTTTCGCTGACAGTAAAAGTCAGATCAGTATCGAATGCCCCTGTCCCAAACCGGTTCACCACCCAATATTGAGAATCAAAAACAGTATCTGCTTCGACAGGGTTCATGTTTGCCAGGGTATCAATCCTTGTTACGGTTATTTCCGCCCCGTTTTGAGAATTGAAAAACATTGAAAGTCCCGTTCCTGTGAAATCTACTGTTCCGGCTATTTCTGTTTGAGTGTTGGAAACTCCCTTCCCGAAAGGAATTGTGGAATCTATCCAACAGTTTAAGGTATCCATATTTGTCAAAGTCCCATGATTTCCAGAAATTAAATCCTCAGTTGTAGTCCCGCTTCCATCATTGAATTGCCAGTAGCTTACCAACCCTGTTTCTGCCCCGGCAAGAGGAAGATGCATGTTTTCGCGGATTTGCCCGGTTGTTCGTGCTATATTCCATAACCGGATTTCATCCATTTTACCAGCCATATTCCTGTTCCCCGGATCTCCCGGAGATTGCCCGATACAGAGATTTACGGGTGAAGAAGATATCGGATTGGATTGGCTTTGAGAAGCAACAATATCACCATTAACATACAAAGAAGTACTACTTCCATTATAAACAACTGCAACATTTTGCCACATATTCAAGGTCAGAACATCATAAGCGATAATATCAGCCCAGCCTGATGCAGAGCCAAAAACAAAACTCAAATCACCTCCGTCACCTCCATAACGCAGAGCGAAACCGGCTGTACCTCCTGCGTCCCAATAATCTTTTCCAACGATTGTATTTTTCCAGCTATACAAATTAAAGTTAGTCGGATAAATCCAGGCTTCTATTGTTATTTCTGTTCCTGTAATATTTAGTGAGGTATCATTTCCACAATCAACATAATCATCTGTTCCGTCAAAATCAAGAGCAGTTCCAGGGAAACCATCGGTTCCAATGCCTTCTCCTATAAGAACAACTTTTACAGTTGGTTCATCAGGGTCATTACTTGAAATTGTGAGCGTATCTGTAATTATTCCTGAAGTTGATGGAGAAAAGCTAACCCCAATATCATAACTTCCTGAAGGTGGAATGGAATAATTAGTTGTATCAACTGAAAAATCAGGGTTGCTAATTGCCATATTTGTTATGAATAATGTATCTAAGCCGTTGTTATTTATTGTTAGTGAGTCTGCTTCAGTATAGCTGATAAAAACTACACCAAAATTCAAGGAATCTATTTCTACAAAAATATCAGGATTTAATCCTCTTCCAATAATAAACTGGCTGAAACCGGTTATTCCCGTAAATGTTGCTTTATCATTTACTGCATCAATACTATCTGCATAAGAAACAAAACCCCAATTTCCATCTGAATTACTTTCCCGTCCAATTAAACAAATTCTTGCCGGATCAGATTGGTCTTCAATTGTCAGGTCTTCATTTACAATAAAGGTCAAATCCGCATTAAATGTTCCTGTTCCAAACCGGTTTACAACCCAGTATTGAGAATCAAAAACAGTATCTGCATTTGCAGGGTTAATATTTGGGATTGTATCTATCCTGGTAACGGTTATGGAAGCGCCGGTTTGAGAATTGAAAAACATCGAAAGTCCGGTTCCTGTAAAACCTACCGTACCGGCTGTTTCTGTTTGAGTGTCGGAAACTCCCTCTCCGAAAGGAATTGTGGAATCTATCCAATCATCACCCGTCATATTATGAAGAGTTCCGTTGTTTATCCCCCTATAATCCATAAGAGTAGTTCCTGCCCCATCATTGAATTGGAAATAACTGACAAGTCCGGTTTCTATTCCTGCAAGAGGAAGATGCATTTGTTCGCGGATTTGTACAGAATCAAGGGCTATATTCCAGATACTGGCTTCATCTAATAATCCGTTTAACCGGTAAACATTAATATCCCATGGAGCCACACCCATTCTAAATGGGAAGTCCGGATTGCTTACACTGATGGGATTATCGGAAACATCTGTTTTACTGTAAACCACTTCTCCGTTAACATATCCGTAACAAGTTCCGTTATTGCCACCGTTTCCTTTGGAATAGGTTACCGCAAGATGTGTCCATTCTCCTGATACTATGTTGCCGGCATAGAAGCTGATAGTTTGCCCGTTTGTACAAATCTGACTGTAATGATGCCCGGCTTCAATCCCCATCAAATAATAGTTATCCCAGTCTTTGAATTTTCCCATGATTTTTTGATCCTGCTCAGAATTATCAACTTTTACCCAAACTTCCATTGTGAACCGGTTAAATTCAGTAAGCGAGGAGTTATTTCCACATTCCACATAATCACCTGTTCCGTCAAACTCAAGAGCAGTCCCCGGAAAATTATCAGGATTTATGTAACCCTCATAAGCGCCAATATCAATTATTCCTTTGAGAATACGGGTATCACCTGCCAGATCATATTCCCCGACATCATTTGTTGTTATGGCCGGATCACCGGTATTAATGCAGGGGGAAATATCCAACAAGTCATAAGGATGATCACCTGAATTAACAAATTGCGGATCTGCATCAATACAATTTTCGTAAGCACCTATGGTACCGGATCCTGAAATAGCAGCCATTCCCCCTTCAATATTACAATAATAAAAATCAGGATGATCATACCATATATCAATCTGACTTCCGGTAGGGGCAGTATTTCCATATATTATTGTATTTTTAAATGATGGGGAAGCCTGAATTATCCGGACACCACCTGCGTCATAACTTGCAGAGTTGTTGATTATAGTGTTATTGATAAAAGTTGCATTATATATACTACCATATGCTACATAAACCCCTCCCCCGGAATTAGCAATATTATCAAAAATAAGATTATTGATTACCAAAGATTCTGAACGCTCAAAAAATATTGCACCGCCATCATTATAGGCACTGTTATCACTAAATGAACTGTTTTGGATTTTAATATGAGCATAATTACAGTAAATTGCACCACCTTCCCATGCACTATAATTATTACTGAAATTACAACGATCAATTAAAACTTTACTGAAATGCTTCAAATAAATTGCACCGCCTTTTCTCCCTTTGTCATAAATACCTCCGGTTGTGGCTTTTCCATATTCCAGTTTGCAGTAAACAATTTTTGATGAATCATTTGCTACATAAGTGCTGTCAAAAACAATCCTGTTCCAGCCGGTGCTGTGGTTTGCAGCGGTAAATGTTATTATATCGGTAGCTGTTCCGATAGCGAGAAGTGTTCCCTGCATATCTAATTTGTAATGCCCCTGGAATTCTACAAAAACACCCGGGTCAATGGTCAGGGTTATACCGTTGTTTACATAAATGTCTCCAACGACTTTCATGGTATCAACACCTGTCCATGTGGTGTTGGATGAGATGGTATCCGATACGGAGATGCTCGTGGCATATATACTGAGACTGATTAGGTTTGCAATTAAAAAACTAATCATAGTCGAAGATATACTGCAATTTCTTTGAATTATATTATAGAAGCGGGACAATCCGAAAAACGGCATTAGTGCCGTTAAAATTAAAAGTACTTGTTTTTGCATTGTTTTAAAATTTTATTGTTCATACTTAACTTTTTATTTTTTCATACGATAATTTTTTTAAAACACCTTGAATATGCTACATTTACTTCTTTTTGGCTGACACTTTCTCAATTCAGATGCTTCCAGGTCTGCCGCCCACAATGCCATCGCAAGACGCTGGAAGGTCTTTAATCCGGCACCTGGCTTTCTTTACCTTCATTCGGCACCCATACATCATTTTTGTCCA
>JAIORT010000357.1 GCA_021107975.1 Bacteroidales bacterium
GCGTTTTTTTCGGTGAGCAATGAGCATCAAGAGCAAGGCGCGAAGGTGCGGAATAGCAGGCTATTGCAAGCCTGAGCAACGCAGCTATTGGTGTTCATAGCCAGCGAAAAAGCGCAATTTGTGGCCTTTCGAGGTATAGAATCCAACTGCGCGAAACATACATTAGCCGGCCTACAAGGAGGACAGAAACATGAGTGCAGAACTAAATACAGAAAAAGGGCAACGAAAAGATCCTGTCTGTAATATGGTGGTATCGAATGACTCCAAATACTATTACCATTATGCGGACAAACATTATCATTTCTGCAGTGAACATTGCCTGCACAAATTTAAAGAGCACCCGGAACGATATCTGAACAAGGAAACCCCACCACCTCATGAAACAGGTGACGAGTCAAGTATATACACCTGCCCTATGCACCCTGAAATTCAACAGCAGGGGCCTGGTAATTGCCCCAAGTGCGGTATGGCATTGGAACCAATGGGAGTACCTGTAACTACGACTAAAACCGAGTACACATGTCCCATGCATCCCGAAGTAGTACAGGATCATCCTGGTAATTGTCTCAACTGCGGTATGGCCCTGGAACCGGTTACGGTAAAAGTTGAAGAGAAAAATGAAGAACTCATCGACATGAGCCGTCGTTTTTGGGTCAGCACCGTGCTTGCTTTCCCAGTGTTTATCATAGCGATGGTTGCTGATTTGTTTCCTGCATGGTTACCGGATGGACTCTCCATGAAAACAGTTCAATGGATTGAGTTTGCATTGGCAACACCTGTTGTATGGTGGGGTGGTTGGCCATTTTTTGTTCGAGGCCGGCAGTCCGTCCAGACCTGGAATCTCAATATGTTTACCTTGATTGCCCTGGGTGTCTCAGTAGCTTGGGTATATAGTGTAGTGGCCTTATTGTTCCCACAGATTTTTCCACCCATAATGCAAATGGAAGGTGGTTTGGTAGCTGTCTACTTTGAAGCAGCAGCCGTAATCACGGCCCTGGTGCTTCTGGGGCAAGTACTTGAATTACGTGCCCGCTCACGAACCAATGCGGCCATTCAGATGTTGCTCGGACTCGCCCCGAATACGGCACGCATCGAGCGAAATGATGGAACGGAAGAAGATATACCCATAGAGCAGGTACAACCCGGCGATACCTTGCGTGTTCGTCCCGGCGAGAAAATTCCAGTAGATGGTACGGTTATCGATGGTGAAAGTAACGTGGACGAATCCATGGTCACAGGTGAACCCATTCCAGTTGCAAAGTTAGCCGGCGAGAAACTGATCGGCGCGACGGTTAACGGAACTGGCAGTTTGTTGATGCGAGCAGAAAAAGTCGGCGCCGATACCTTGCTTGCACAAATTGTCAACATGGTGGCCGAAGCACAACGCTCTCGAGCACCGATTCAAAAACTGGCCGATGTAGTGGCAGGTTATTTTGTACCCGCCGTGGTTGGCGTTGCCGTAATCGCATTTATCGTCTGGTGGATGGTGGGACCGGAGCCGCGCCTGGCACATGCTGTTGTTAATGCCGTTGCTGTACTTATCATCGCCTGTCCATGTGCACTGGGACTCGCTACAACTATTTCTATCATGGTGGGAACGGGTCGGGGCGCTATGGCCGGAGTATTAATAAAGAATGCCGAAGCATTGGAGGTAATGGAAAAAGTCGATACCCTGGTAGTGGACAAGACCGGTACGCTGACCGAAGGCAAACCAAAACTGGTCGCTGTGCAAGCCCAGGAAGGGTTTACCGAAGATGAAGTATTACGTATAGCTGCCAGCTTAGAGCGCGCCAGCGAACACCCGTTGGCAGAAGCTATTGTATATGGAGCCCAAAAGAAGGGGGTTGAGTTAGTTAAGACTAATAACTTCCAGTCCAATACCGGCAAGGGTGTCACGGGTGAAGTTGATGGACATGCGGTGGCGGTAGGTAATATAAAACTACTGGAAAGCCTGGGCATCAATGCTGGAGAGTTGCCGCAACAGGCGAACAAACAACGCTCTGAGGGTAAAACCGTTATGTTGATTGCTATTAATGGCAAGGCAGCGGGTTTGATTGGAGTCGCTGATCCCATCAAAGACTCAACACCGGAAGCTATCCGCGATTTGCATGCCGAAGGTATCAAGATAGTAATGCTCACAGGTGACAGCCGTGCCACCGCAGAAGCTGTTGCAAGCAAATTGGAGATCGATCAAGTACAAGCTGAAGTATTGCCTGAACAAAAAGCCGAAGTCGTTAAACAGCTTCAAGCAGAAGGCCGTATTGTCGCCATGGCGGGTGATGGCATTAACGATGCCCCTGCACTGGCACAGGCTCAAGTCGGTATTGCAATGGGTACAGGTACCGATGTGGCAATGGAAAGTGCCGGTGTCACTTTAGTCAAAGGCGATTTACGGGGTATCGTCAGAGCCAGACGATTAAGCCGAGCCACCATGCATAACATCAGACAGAATTTGTTCTTTGCCTTCATTTATAACTCGGCGGGCGTTCCTATTGCTGCGGGAGCATTGTATCCGTTCTTTGGAATACTGTTGTCACCAATGATAGCTGCTGCAGCAATGAGCTTTAGCTCAGTTTCCGTGATCAGTAATTCGCTCAGACTTATACGCGTGAAACTATAACCTAAGTTGAGCGCCCCTCCCACACCACCGGACCTACGGGTCACGTGCGCTCAATGGTGTCAAAAGGAGCTCACAGAGCCTGCCAACAGGAGTGCGTTTAAATGCAGAAAAAACGGACTTATGAAGAATTGGAAAAAAGGGTCAGGGAGTTAGAGAAAGAAGGCGCAGAGAGGAAGTCTATTGAGGAGGCGCTGCGCAACACCAACGAGCTTCTGGAGAAGGTCTTCTCGACGACCCATATGTTGATTGCTTACATGGACACGGATTTCAACTTAATCAGGGTAAACCATGCTTACGCTGTGGCAGACGGCCGCGACCCAGGTTTTTTTGCAGGCAAAAACCATTTTGAGCTGTACCCCAATGAAGACAACCGGTCGATCTTCAGTCGTGTTGTTGAAAAAGGTGAGCCATATACCGCGTACGCGAAGCCTTTTGAGTACGCGGAACATCCGGAACGTGGGATAACGTATTGGGACTGGACCCTTCAGCCTGTAAAAAAGGGTTCCGGGGAGGTGGAAGGGCTTGTCCTGGGCCTGGTAAATGTTACCAGACGCATTAAGGCGGAAGGGGCTTTAAGGGAAAGCCAGAAGCATTTCATGACAGCCCAGGAAAATGAAAAAAAACGGGTTGCCCAGGAACTCCATGACAGCATAGGACAATCCCTGACAGCCATAAAGTTTGGGCTGGAAAACAGCCTGGACGAAAAAGCCGGACGTACGGCTGAGGCACAAGTGGAATCATTGATGGCCGTCATCCCCCTGGTTCAGCAGGCCATTGAAGAAGTCCGAAGAATCCACACAGACTTGCGGCCCTCCATGCTGGATGATCTTGGCATCCTGGCGACTATTAACTGGTTTTGCCGTGAATTTCAGATGATTTACTCGGACATTAGAATCGAAAAACACGTGGCTGTGCAGGAAAATGAAGTGCCTGAGCCTTTGAAGATGGTCATCTTCCGGGTTTTGCAGGAAGCGATGAACAATATAGCCAAACACAGCGATGCGAATTTCGTGCGTCTTTGCTTCAAGAAAACAGACGCTGCCATAGCGTTGACTGTTGAGGACAACGGCCGTGGGTTTGATCTGGAAAAGGCGCTTTCTTTGAAGAATTCAGAGAAGCGTTTTGGGATTACCAGCATGAAAGAACGAACTGAACTTACGAGTGGGTCTTTTGCTATCAAGTCTATACCAGGGGTTGGAACCGCTATTTCGGCATCGTGGCCACCGGACTCTTCTATCTAAAACTCGGGGTTGGTTCTAACTTCGGCCACTAATTTTACAATACCAGTTCAGGAAAACACAACCAAGTGAATTCATAGCATTTATTTGGATGTTGAGTCAGGTCACGAAGCAAGGTGGCCGAAGTTAGAACCAACCCCTAAAACTCTATTCCGTAATCAGCCCTTTTTTCATGGCAAAAGCTGTTAATGCCGAGGCATTGTGGAGGCTCAACTTTTTCATGAGGTTGGCCCTGTGTTTTTCTACCGTTTTTACACTGATGTAAAGGTAGCCGGCAATCTCTTTGTTCTTATAGCCCTCGGCAATCAATTTGAGGATCTGTCGCTCCCTCTGTGTCAAGCTCTCCCATGATGACTCGGCCTTTACAGGTTTTCTCCCTTCTAAATACCCTGCAACCAGCTTTTCTGAAATCCCAGGGCTGATATAAGGCTTGCCGCCCAGAACGCTTTTTATGGCCAGCGTCAGCTCCGCGTGGGTGGCGTCCTTCAGGACGTATCCATCTGCGCCGGCCTTCAACGACGCGAACACGTATTCCTCTGCCTTGTGAACTGTCAAGACCAGGACCTTTGTATCGGGACTCTGCTTCTTGATTTCTCTGATTGCATCCAGGCCATCCATCTTGGGCATGGAAAGATCCATTAATACAAGGTCAGGCTTGAATTTTTGTACAGATCGGATGGCATCGCGGCCGTCTTCTGCTTCTCCGGCAACATCAAAATCAGGATTCGAAGAGAGCAACGATCTCAGTCCTTCTCTGAGTATCGTGTGATCTTCCGCTATCACGATACGATATGGTTTCTTCACAGCACTATCCTTTAACCTAAATTGAGCGATTTTTGGTTCGATCTGCACTGATCTCTTGCGCATCAAGGATTCACGAAAATCCTCGACATATCCACGGGTATGCCTGCGGTTTTCGCAAATCCTTATGCATCAAGATCTCAGCACATATCTTCCCCCAAAATCGCTCAACTTAGGTATAAGTTTTCGAAAAATACACTATCCCGCTCCCCAATATACATTCTATACCGTATTTACAAGTCCGAAGCAAGCTTGTAAACAGATCATAGATAGAGATTTTACACAACCACACGGCTATGGCCATCAGGTAAATCAGGATGTTGAAGACACTAATCGTTGACGACAGCACTACCTTTCGCAAGACCTTTAGAGGTGCCTTGTGTGAGCGATTCCCCTTTATGCTTATCGAGGAAGCTAAGGGTGCAACCGAGGCCCTGCAAAAAATCAAGGCTTTTCTGCCTGATTTGATCTTTATGGACATCAGCTTACCCGGCGAAAACGGTCTTGAGCTTACCAGGAGAATCAAGGCAAGTCATCCTGAAATAGTTGTTATTATTCTTACGGCTTATGATTTGCGGGAATACAGAGAGGCGGCTTATAATGGGGGGGCCGATGCCTTTATCCCAAAGAACTCCCTGAACCTGGCAGATATTTCCGCGTTGATCAAATTCTTTTTTTCCGACGACAGATGCTACGACCTTCATGATCCCGGAAAGGACGGATGCTTGTGAAGGAGGCGGCAGGCCAGGCCTCTACATACAGAGCCGGTCTCCAAATGGGGTATCTTTCTTTATGAAATAAGGGATTCACCCCATTTACTTTCTATGCGAACATACTTAAACCTAAATTGAGCGATTTTTTACTCGACCTGCACCAATCTCTTGCGCATCA
>JAIORT010000562.1 GCA_021107975.1 Bacteroidales bacterium
GAAGTGATGCCATCGAATGAGGTAGTGGATTATGTGAGTATTTTGTTTTATAAGTAAGATTAATTAAGTATCCTTAATCTTTAGCCTACATTATTCATAAAATCTCTCGCAAAGACGCTAAGTCGCAAAGAATAAGTAAATTAGTAATAAATGTTTAAAACATTTCATTAAATATTCGTCAGACCACTTCGCACATGGCAAACGCACAGGACAAATTGTTTCAATTCAAATCTTTGCGACTTAGCGTCTTTGCGTGATGAATTATTCAGATTAGATATAAATAACAGTATATTTTAATCTACTGGTTTTTTTTGATATTTAACAAACCCAAAAACCTCTATTACGTTTTCTTCTTTATTGATCCGATACACAATGGTATATCCCTTAAAAATTAAATCTCTTATGTCATCATCTTCAAAATATATTGATTTCCTATGTTTATAGGGCATTGGATAAATTTTTTTTATCTGACTT
Source organism: Bacteroidales bacterium (assembly GCA_021107975.1). Classification (GTDB taxonomy): domain Bacteria; phylum Bacteroidota; class Bacteroidia; order Bacteroidales; family JAADJA01; genus JAADJA01. The sequence continues at coordinate 475 of JAIORT010000562.1, forward strand.
AAGATATCATTTTTGAATTTCTTTGCCCTAACAGGACTATCCTGGGCAATATATTCAATCTGGCGAGAAAGCCTTTTATGAAAAGAAACCTTAATCTTTATCTTCATATTTTTCGATTACTTCTTCCAGACTATGTTCAACTTCCTCTATTGAATAATACTTTGCTTTTCCTTCTTTCACTTCATTTAACTCTTCCTTTAAATAACTCTGAATTGAAAGATATTCATTGTTCTCAGTAATTAATTCAATTTCACTTTTATTAAATCTTCCTAAAAACCACATTATATTGGCATATATTTTATCATTTACACGTAATCTAATAGTATGCATTGCTAATTCTTTTAAATTTATTACACAAAGATATAAATAATAATGACCGGTTGTATATTTTTCCGAAGGTCTAACGAACTCCGGAAGGTCTAAATCTAAAATCTAAATTCGTAAATCGTAAATCGTAAATCGTAATTTCATACTACATTCACCTCCCTTTCCAGTTCAACTCCAAACTTTTCAAACACTGATGATTTAATTTTTTCAGATAATTCCAGGATGTCCTTACCTGTGGCATTCCCATAATTTACAAGCACCAATGCCTGTTTGTCATGCACACCTGCATCCCGCACCCTTTTGCCTTTCCATCCGCATTGTTCGATGAGCCAACCGGCTGCAAGTTTATAAGTGCCATCGGATTGTAGAAATGAAACAAGTAACGGAAATGCTGATTTTATCTTTTTATGCTCTTCTGGTGTTACAACCGGATTTTTATAAAAACTCCCTGCATTGCCAATTATATCCGTATCGGGGAGTTTTCTGCGACGGATGTTGATAACGGCTTCACGAATAGCCTTAGCGTCTAGCTCCTTCACGCCAAGCTTTTTTAACTCATCTTTAATTACACCGTAATCCGTTTTAAAAAAGGGCTTTTTATTTAAACGAAAGGTAACAGAAAGTATAACAACTTTTCCTTTTAATTCTTTTTTAAAAATACTGCTCCTGTATCCGAAATGGCAATCTGCCTTTTTAAAGTTCTTTACCGAACCATCAGTTAAATCATAAAACTCAACTTCATAAAAAAAATCTTTCATCTCAACGCCATACGCTCCGATATTCTGGATAGGACTGGCGCCAACGCTACCGGGTATCAGCGAAAGGTTCTCAATTCCTGCATAGTTATGATTTACACAATACCGGACAAATTCATCCCAGTTTTCACCGGACGCAGCTTTCACAAAAACATGTTGTGCATCTTCATCAATTATTTCAATACTTCTAAGGTCAATTTTTATTACAAGTCCGTTAAAATTCTTTGTAAAAAGAATATTGCTTCCACCTCCAATGAATAAATAAGGTAATTTCTTAATTTCGATAAATCTATCTATTTCCCTTATGTCAGCCAATGAAGCAACCTGAATAAAATATTTTGCATCTACATTTAAACCGAAAGTATTAAATGATTTTAACGAATAATCTTGTAAAATTTCCATCGTCCCAAAGATATAAATAAAGAGTAATTCATGTATTTATTATTTTCGCCGGATAAAACCTGGTAATAATTGAAAAAAGTAATTGTATCGGTAATAAACGATCTAATAACTGACCAAAGAGTTGATAAGACATGCAACACTCTGGTAAGATTGGGATTTGATGTAATGCTTATAGGAAGAAAAAAAAGAGACAGCCTTCCTCTTGATAAAAGAAATTACAACACGCACCGTATGAAACTTTTTTTTGAAAAAGGCATATTTTTCTATGCAGAATACAATACCCGGTTGTTCTTTTTTCTTCTTTTCCATAAAGCAGATTTATTGGTTTCAAACGATCTTGATACACTCCTACCTAATTTTCTGATACATAAATTCAAACGTATCCATATTGTTTACGACAGCCACGAATATTTCACGGAAACTCCCGAAGTAGTCAACAGGAAATTCGTTAAAGGCGTTTGGGAAAGCATCGAAAAATGGATTTTCCCGAAGTTAAAGGATGTTTTTACGGTGAGTGAATCCATTGCCGGTGTTTACAAACAAAAATACAGAATTGATGTTAAAGTGGTCAGGAATATTCCTATGATAAAAAAAATTACCAAAGTAAAATCTAAAAAAGAACTGGGGCTTCCGGAAGATAAAAAAATTATCCTGCTACAAGGTTCGGGCATTAATATTCAACGTGGCGCTGAAGAGCTGATCGAATCCATGCAATATCTCGAAAACATACTTTTACTTATTATCGGAGGAGGAGATGTAATTGAGGATCTAAAAAAACAATCGGCAAAACTGAATTTACAAAACAAAATCAGGTTTATTCCGAAACTTTCTATTGACGAGTTGTTTCATTACACCACCAATGCTGATATCGGTCTTACATTAGACAAAGACACCAATCTGAATTACAGATACAGTCTTCCTAACAAATTATTCGATTATATACATGCCGGCATTCCGGTTCTGGCATCGCCCATGGTGGAGGTAAAAAAAATTATAGAAAAATATAAAATCGGCGATACTATTGAGAACCATGACCCAAAACATATAGCTTCGAAAATCCGGCAGATGACAGAAGATGAAGCACAAATAAAAATCCGGAAAGAAAACCTTAAGTTTGCAGCCGAAGAGTTATGCTGGGAAAAGGAAGAAAAAATAATAGCGGATGTTTATAAGCAATATGCCTGACAAGTATTTACATATCGTTTCTTTCGACATACCGTATCCGCCAAACTACGGTGGTGTGATAGATGTATTTTACAAGCTTAAAGCACTTCATAAAAAAGGTATTAAAATTATATTGCATTGTTATGAATATGAGGGACGAAACAGAAACGATGAGTTAAAAAAATATTGTAAGGAGGTTTTTTATTATCCAAGGATATTGGGGTTAATATCAGCTTTATCATTGAAACCTTACATCGTTTCGAGCCGGCGTTCGGAGAAGCTGATAAATAATTTACTGAAAGACGACTATCCTATCCTTTTTGAAGGATTACACAGTTGTTATTATATAAACGATAAAAGATTAAAAAATCGTTTTAAAATATACAGGGAAAGCAATATTGAACACCGGTACTACTTTAGCCTTTGTAAAGTTGATAAAAATACTTTCAAGAAGCTGTATTTTCTGTTTGCCAGTATCAAGCTGCGTTTATATCAGAAAGTCCTGAAACATGCTTCCCTGATGCTTGTAGTTTCAGAAAAAGATACTGAATATCTCGGAAAACACTTCCCTGAAAACAAAGTTGAGTATCTTCCGAGTTTTCACGCTAATGAAAAAGTTGAATCCAAAACAGGCAAAGGAGACTATGCCTTGTACAATGGCAACATTGAAGTACCTGAAAATGCACATGCAGTTTCTTACCTGATCAATGGGGTTTTTAATGATTTGAATATACCTTTGGTAGTTGCAGGTATGAACCCTCCGCAATATATTCAAAAACTTTCTTCGGAACATCCAAATGTTAAAATCATTGCCAATCCTGATGACGAACAGATGTTCGACCTGATCCGCAATGCACATGTTAATATTCTTGTTACTTTCCAGGCAACCGGGCTTAAGCTGAAATTGCTTAACACTCTTTATAAAGGAAGGTATTGCCTTGTAAACGACAAAATGCTAAATGGCACTAATCTGAATAATCTTTGTGAGATTGGGAATACACCCGCCGGACTAAAGGAAAAATTAAAAACGCTTTTCAAACAAAATTTTGAAGAAGACCAGATTTCCCTCAGAGAAAAAACCCTGAACAAGTACTATTCCAACGAAATGAATGCAGAAAAATTAATTCAGGGAGTGTTTGGATAATGGGGGGCTAAAACATGTTATTAGTTATTTGTTATACGTTAAATGTTATAAGTTAAATGTAAATCGTCAATAATCAATAGATAGCTCACTCCGAAAATTAAAAAATATAAAAATGCCACAAAAACACCAAGTCACAAAATTTCACAAAATAATATATACCAGCCAAATACCTTTGGTGGGATTTTGTGTTTTAGTGGTTCCATACGGACAAGTTTAGTGGCAAAAAAGCGGCTTTTCGGAGTGGACTCAATAATCAAGAAAAAAGGAGGTAAAATAAAATATATTTGTGTTAATTAGTGTAATTCGTGTCAATAATCAAGAATCAATCTTTCCGAAACCACTTTCCCATCTTCGCATTTTAATGTTCTTGCCGGGAACTCCTTGAACAGGGTGTAATTATGTGTAGCCATTAAAACCGCTCGTCCCGTTTTACTAATATCAAATAAAAGTTTCATAATTCCTTTTGATGTTTCAGGGTCCAGGTTTCCGGTTGGCTCATCTGCCAGAATGATCTCAGGATCGTTAACCAATGCTCTTGCAACTCCAACCCTTTGCTGTTCACCACCCGACAACTGGTGTGGCATTTTAAATCCTTTTGTACCCAAACCTACTTTATCCAAAACATCCTGTGTGCGTTCCTGCATCTTGCGTTTATCTTTCCATCCTGTGGCTTTCATCACAAAATGCAGATTTTCGGCAACACTTCTATCGGTGAGTAGTTGAAAATCCTGGAAAATGATTCCCAGCTTCCGGCGCAAAAAAGGTATTTCTTTATTTCTTATTTTACTCAGGTCATGTCCTGCAACCACTGCCGAACCTTCTTTTAATGGCAAATCGGCATAGATGATCTGGAGCAGGCTGCTTTTTCCGCTGCCGGTTTTACCAATTAAATATACAAATTCACCTTTCTCTATCTTCAGGTTAACATCGGATAAAACCAGTATCTCTCTCTGAAAGACCGAAATATTCTCTAATTCAATTGTTGTATCGAGCGACATATTTATTTAATTAGCAGAGCCAAAATTAATTAAATTATTTGTAATTAGACCTGACAGGTTTAGCCTACCAGTTGTATGAATATTTTTTAAGTTTGAAAAACATGATATTTTTTGCATTAAGAACAAGTTTTTTATATATTTGTAAACAATCTAATTTTTAAAACCTGCGATATGAAAAAAATAATTACAATTTTTGTCCTGATTATTATAGGAACAACTTCTTTACAAGCGCAAACAGCAACAGTTGAATTACCCGAAATTCCGTATCCTGGAGAT
>JAIORT010000651.1 GCA_021107975.1 Bacteroidales bacterium
GCATAACCTCGGTTTTTATCTCTGGTTGGTTAACGAAGCAAGAAACAGGATCATAACAGGAACTTTTATGGAATGGAAAAATAAAATGGTTCAGCAATTGGATGTCAGAATGTGAATATTATTTGTTCAGTCTAAATAATTTTACACTTGAAAAAAATAGATATATATATTATTAAAAAATTTCTCGGCACTTTCTTTTTTGCCATCTCGTTGCTTATTGTCATTGTGGTTGTTTTTGACATTTCTGAAAAAATTGACGATTTTATTGAGAAAGAAGCGCCCTTAAAAAAAATACTTTTCTCATACTACCTCAATTTCATTCCTTATTTTGTTAACTTGTTCAGTTACTTATTCACTTTTATCGCTGTTATTTTCTTTACTTCCAAAATGGCATCCGACAGTGAAATTATAGCTATATTGAGCAGTGGTATCAGTTTTAGGAGATTTCTTGTGCCTTATATTATCTCTGCCATATTCTTAGGGTTAATGTCGTTTTACCTTGCAAATTTTCTTATCCCGAGAACAAATCAAAAAATGATGGATTTCGAAAAAATATATGTTAAAAATCCTCACCGTAACAGGGATATTAATATTCACATGCAAATCAGTCCGGGAACATTTATATATCTTGAAAGCTATAATAATATAACCGATGTCGGAAATAAATTCTCGTTAGAAGATTTTGAAAATAATAAATTGGTTTACAAATTGAGTTCGGAGCGAATAATATGGGACAGCATAACCGGAAAATGGAAGCTTGAAAACTATACTATAAGGATGATTGATGGTTTTGATGAAAAAATAATAAAAGGGAAAGAAATGGATACACTGATCAATTTGCACCCTCGTGAATTTACTCTTATCATTGATGATATTAAAACAATGAATTTTTCTGAATTGCGAGCTTTTATTGAAAAGGAACGGCTTAAAGGAACGAAAAATATTAAGGATTATGAGGTGGAAAAGCATAAAAGAATCGCCTTTCCTTTTGCAACAATAGTTCTGACATTGATAGGAGTTTCCCTATCAAGCAGAAAATCACGGGGCGGAATAGGCATGCACTTAGGATTAGGTATTGGCATAACCTTTTCCTTTATATTCTTTCTACAGGTATCAACTGTTTTTGCTACCAGGGGAAGCTTATCGCCCGGACTTTCCGTATGGATTCCTAATATTATTTTTGGTATCCTTGCCCTGTTCCTTCTGAAAGTTGCACCTAAGTAAAAAATTAAACAGTATTTTTTTTATTATATTTGTCAACTGTTAAGTTTTTTTCATTTACTCACTAATCTTAAAAATGAAATTATGAAAAATCTTTTACTTTTAATTGTAGTCTTTGCTATCGGAATTGGCAGCTATGCACAAAAAAGAGTTCAAATTCCGAAATCGCTGAGAGATATTTCGGTTCAGCGGGAATACACACAACCTCTTGATGGTTCTGAAATAACGGAAGGCACACAAGTGGTACCATACAAAAGCGCTTCTGTTTTCGACGAAGAAATAATTGGCGATAATTTTGCTGATCAGCAAACGAATCGTGCATTAATGAACAGGACTTATTTATACAACGACGGAACCATGGGCGTTACATGGACAAGAGGTATGGATGCTCCTGCATTCCCCAATAGGGGAACAGGATACAACTACTATGATGGCAATGCATGGGGACCCTGGCCAAGTGTAAGGATTGAAACACAACGATGCGGATGGCCCTCGCTTGCTCCCTTAGGTGAGAATGGTGAAATAGTTGTTGCACACAATGCCATTGATGCCCTTGTTATTAACAGGAGGGATGAAAAAGGTACAGGAACATGGGTTGAAACTATTCTTCAGGGACCACCGGGATATGAAAAAGTTTCATGGCCAAGAATAGTTACCTCAGGACAGGATCATAATATCGTACATGTTCTCGGACAGATTCGTAACGGGTATAACGGACAGGAAATAGCCCAGGCTTATTACAGGTCGCAGGATGGCGGTGAAACATGGGACATTATGAATCAGATTATTGAAGGCGTAGGTCCTGATTATTATACTCAAATTGACGCTGATGCAGAAGTGTTTGCCGAACCAAGAGCCGGCGTAATAGCATTTATTTGTGTTAGTCATTGGCACGACCTGTTTATGATGAAATCTTATGATGAGGGCGATACATGGGAAAAAACCGTTATTTGGGAGCACCCCTATCCTTTCTGGGATTGGGATAATTCCATCACCACCGATACATTGTGGGTGCCTGATAATTCTGTTTCAATTGCACTCGACAGTGATGGGATGGCACATGTTGTATTAGGGCTGTCAAGAATTGCACACTGGGAAGCGGGAGCAAGTTATTCGTACTGGCCTTACAGTGATGGTATTGCTTACTGGAATGAAACTATGCCTCCGTTTGAAGATGAAAACCCACACGATGCTCTCGATCCGATAGATGTTCTTATTGAAGATTATAACCTTATCGGCTGGACCCAGGACGTTAATAATAACGGTAGTATAGATTTCCTTGATGATTTGATGGCTTATCCCGAAAAAGGAATTTCAACAATGACAAATATTGTGGTTGATGAATTGAATCAAATTTTTTTGACATTTGCTTCAACTACCGAAGGATATGATAATACTGTATATAATTATAAACATATATGGGTTAGAACTTCGCCTGATAACGGTAATACCTGGGGCGATTTCTATGATATGACCTCTGCGATGATACATATTTATGACGAATGTATTTATCCGTTACTAACAGCCGGCAGCGATGATAACATTTACCTGATGTACAATGTGGATGCTGATCCCGGACTTGCAAGTCGTGAGGACCATGCCTGGCAACAAAATAAATTATATTTTTTAACTATTTTAAAGGATGATATTTTAAGTATTAATAATCCGGTTGAATTTACTGAGAATGATGTTTCACAGAATTATCCCAATCCTTTTAATGCGACGTCAGTTGTTAATGTTAATATTCGGAAAACTTGCGAGCTAAGTCTTGATGTTATTAATATAACAGGTCAGAAAGTATTTGAAATAAATCCAATAAAGGCTAAACCCGGGAAAAATACAATTTCCATTGATGCAGGCAAATTGTCTCCCGGCATTTATTTCTACACAGTAAGAGCCGGCGAAACTGCTATTACTAAGAAGATGGTTGTGGAATAGAATTATAGTTTTATAAAGAATTAATCTTCACGATTTTTTAAATTACAATTTTATCATGAAAATAATATCACTTGATAAAGTACCAAAGAAAAAGGTTGAAATGCAAGGTGCAAAAAAAACCTGGAAACAGATTCCGCTTTCGCATGAGGATGGCGCTCCTGTTTATGCTTACAGGGTGTTTACGGTGGAGCCGGAAGGATATACCCCATTTCATAGGCATAATTATGAGCACATGAACTTTGTGATAGAAGGAGAGGGGGTGCTGGTGAATGAAAAAGGGGAGGAGCAACCAATCAAAGCCGGTGATTTTGCCTTAGTGTTGCCTGATGAAAAACATCAGTACAGGAACAAATCGAAGGGAAAGCCATTGGTTATAATCTGTGGCGTTCCAAAAGAATTTGAATAGTATTTTACTGATTCAGCATAACGGGCATTACCAGCATAAGAATATCCTCGTCTTTGTTGTCAATATCAACCGGTAATAAAATCCCGGCTCTGTTCGGGGCTGACATTTCAATTTTAATGTTTTCGTTATCGATATTGTTAAGCATTTCTAATAAAAATTTAGAGTTGAACCCTATTTCCATATCTTCGCCCTTGTAACTGCATGTAAGTCTTTCTTCGGCTTCGTTTGTATAATCGATATCTTCGGCTGATAGTGTAAGTTCTTTCCCGCTGATTTTAAGCCGTATCTGGTTGGTAGATTGATTTGCATAAAGCGCCACACGTTTGATCAAATTTATGAATGGCGACCTTTCGATTGTTAATACATTAGGATTATCTCTGGGGATTACAGCTTCGTAATTGGGATACTTACCATCGATAAGACGGCAAACAAGGTTTACATTTTCATAAGCGAAAAATGCATTTGTATTGTTATATTCAATTTTAACCTCAATATCATCAGGGAAAATATTCTTAAGTTGGGTTAAAGGCTTTTTTGGTAAAATAAACGAAGCCGGTTGCTCTGCTTTTGTATCGGTTCTTTTATACCTGACGAGTTTGTGGGCATCAGTAGCAACAAAAGTTACATCCTCAGGGGTTAATTCGCAAAAAACACCTGACATCACAGGTCTTAACTCGTCATTACCGGTAGCGAATAAGGTTTTATTAAACGCATTTTTCAGTACCCCTGAATTTATCGTAATTATAGTAGCGTCTTCAATGGTCGGGGTAACCGGGAATTCATCGCTCTTATGCCCCGATAGCTTAAACTTCCCTTCGCCGGCTGATATTTCAATCGCCAGTGTTTCATTATCTATGGTCATAGTTATTGGCACATCAGCAAATGTTTTTAAGGTCTCCAGCAATAGTTTTGCGGGAATAGTAACAACACCCGATTCTTCAGCCATATCCATCGGAACGCTGACCGACATGGTGGTTTCAAGGTCTGACGCTGTTATTAATAACGTTTTATCCTTTAATTCAAATAAAAAATCATCAAGAATTGGAAGAGTGTTACTTGGATTTATAACACCACTGATAAGTTGCAAATTCTTTAATAATACTGTACTCGATACAATGAACTTCATATTAATAATTTTATTTGTTTCGAAAAAAATTAGTTTGTAAAATTATTAAAAAAATTAATAAGTAATAATGTAAGTTAATTAAATAAAAAAGTCCGGATTAAAAAAATAACCCGGACCGTTTGGTTTTACAAGGTATAAAACAAAAATCATTTATTTATCCACAGATTTATATTTAATAATATCACCTAATAGCTCATACTGATTTTCCATTATAGTAATAACTTCTTGCATATTATGTTCACAATATTCCCCATATTTCCATGCTGCAATAAAGTGATGTTCTGCTTCATTGAAATTTTGATTGTAACATGCTAATATGCCGAGATTATTATGAATAGTACCGTTGTTATCAGAAATTAATAAAGCCTGAAGCAAATAACAATTAGCTTGTTCCAACTTATTTAACCGAATTGCAATTACAGCAGCATTATTATAAGCTCTCCAGTCTCTGTTAAGACAAGCAAATGCTGCAGTATAAATGATAAGCTTTTCTTCAGGAGTTTTAATTAAATAGGCAGCATATAATAACTCTTCGTATGTTAGCAAATCAGGTTGTGTTATTGCTAAGGTCAAATTCATCTTGTCTAACCCTGCGGTTTCAATAGATTTATCAAATATTATTGATTCTTTAAGGTATAAAAGACAATTGTTGTCAAATGCAGAATTTGTAACCTGTAGATTCCGGGTTGTTTCAATCTCAGGAATAGAAAGAAGTTCTTTTAATTTGCAAGTAACTGCCGGAGCCTTGTCTGTCTCCTGCTTTTCAACAACATTTGCAGCTAATTCAACTTTATCAACAGTATAATTTATTTCCAGTTCATCATCTTTTGGTTCGGAATTATAT
>JAIORT010000281.1 GCA_021107975.1 Bacteroidales bacterium
TTCCTTACCGGCTTCTAAAATTTCCGGAATAATCAGGGTAAAACAGCTTCCTTTATTTTTTTCACTTTTGAGTTGTATTTCTCCGCCAAGAAGAAAAGCAAAATTCTTTGAAATACTAAGCCCAAGTCCTGTGCCTCCATATTTTCTGCTAATAGTACCATCAGCCTGTTTAAATGCCTCAAAAATTAATTTTTGTTTTTCTTTAGTAATTCCAATACCCGTATCAGTAACAGCAAAACTGACCGCTTTTTTATAATCAAGTCCGCTGTCGGATAAATCAATATTTTTATCAGGTCTGCTTATATCAACAGTTACACTTCCGTTATGGGTATATTTAATTGAATTTGAAAGAAGATTCTTAATAATCTGCATAAGCCTTAAGGAATCGGATTTGATGATTTTTGGCAATTGTTTATCAATGTTAACATTAAATTCAATTCCTTTGTCTTTAGTAACATGAGCAAACTTAAGATTCATATCATTAACAAATTGTTCAATATTTACACTGTCAATATTTATTTCCATCATACCGGATTCTACTTTCGACAGATCGAGAACATCATTTATAAGTTCTAAAAGGTCTTTACCCGACGAATTTATTGTTGATGCTAATTCTATTTGTTTTTCTGTAAGGTTACCGTTATTTTTAGTTGAAAGTAACTGCGATAATACCAGGATACTATTTAATGGTGTGCGTAACTCATGCGACATATTGGCAAGAAATTCAGATTTATATTTACTTGACAGTTCAAGATCGCGGGCTTTATTTTCAATTTCTATCTGTGCTTGTTTTAGTTCTTCATTCTTTTTATTGATATTATCTCTTTGCTTTTCAAGGGATTTCGTCTTTTCTTCAAGTTCTTCATTAGTTACACGCAATTCCTCCTGCTGGGTCTGGAGATTATCTTCCGATTTCTGTAACGCTTTTGTTTGTTCTTCAAGTTCCTCATTTATTTGTTTTAATTCTTCCTGCTGTGTCTGTAACGACATTTCCGATTCTTTTAGCGCATGTGTCTGTTCTTCTAATTCAACATTGCTTTTCTTTAACTCTTCCTGTTGATTTGATAACTCAGCAGCCTGTTCTTTTGTTTTTTCAAGCAGCTTATTTGTTTCTAAACGAATTAAAGCTAAATTAATACCTATTGCTATGTTTTCTTTTAAAATATTTAATAACTCCAACTCATTATCAGTAAACTCCTTAAATGAACCAAGCTCAACAACACCTATCAGTTTATCTTCAAGAAGAAAAGGTAAAACAACTATATTTTTCGGTTTCCTGTTTCCAAGCCCCGAGCTAATATGAATATAATCATCAGGGATATTTGAAAAAGATATCATCTTTTTCTCCAAAGCTGCCTGCCCGACAATACCCTCGCCGATTTTAATTTTATTATCATAGTTTTTTCGTTTTGTTAAAGCATAGCTGCTTGTCAGTTGCAATTCATTACCGGTTTCGCTGGCAAGATATATAGCGCCCACCTGTGCATCTAATTGTTCTGCCAGGCAGGTTATTATATTTTGTGAAATAGTGCTAATATCGATATCTCCTCTCATTTTTTCATTCAAATCGTTCTGGCTGCCTGTAACCCACATACTTTTTTTATTTTTTTCCGAAACCGTATGGAGTGATTCTGTCATTTCGTTGATGGCAACAGATAATTCATCATTTTTTGATTTAGGATTTAATTTCACTAAGTAATCACCATTAGCAATTTTTTTTGCATGATCAACTTTTTTCCGGAGTTCATTTTGTACATCACGAAAAGAGTTTGCCAGCTCACCTATTTCATCATTCTTTTTTACGGTTATATTTTGGTTTAAATTTCCGAGCGCTACTAATTTTGCATTATTTGTAATTGTTTTTATTGGTATTGCCAATGACCTTGATATTAGAAATGCAAGTATTAACACTATAAATGCAATTATTATAATAAAAATAAAGAATTTCCTTGATGATTCTCTATCTGCAGCCAGAGCCTCATCTGTATTAATTTCAGTAATAATAACCCAATCAAAATTGCTATTAAACTCTTTATTTAAGCCAACTGGGGCATAATAGCTTAATACTGAAACATCTTTATAGTCCTGTATAATATGAGCGCCCTGTTTTCCTTCCAATCCAAATTTCACACTTTCAGTATGTATCTCTTTCTTTAAAATTGTTGTCTCTTCCTCAAATCTTGAATTACTTCTCATTAAATTATCAATACCTACTAAGTATGATTCACCTGTAAAACCCAAACCATACTTTTTGTTCATCAAATTATCTACCTGGCTTATTGACATTTGCATTGCCACAAAACCTGTTAATTCTCCCGTTTCACTCCGAATAATATTTGCAATAAAACATGCCGGTTCATTATTTGAAGGGGCAAATAATTCAAAATCCGATATTGCCGGTTTTTCACTTTTCTTAGCATTTTTTACTGCTTTTGTCAGAGAGCTGTTTTTAAGCGGACCAGTAAATATATTTGTAGCAAAATCTGCTTTGTGTGTAACTGAATATAAAATATTACCTGCCGTATCAATAAGAAATATATCATCATAGCCGGATTGTTGTTTAAAATCTTTTAAAAATCTATCTGTTATGTTTACAATTTTATCATATTCCGGAGTATTTATAAAAGTAAACAGGTTTGTTTTATTAGCTGAACAGGTTTTGTGCAAATTATTTATACATTCAATAAAGATCTGTTTCTTAGCTAAAAAATACATATCTTGTTGTCGTTCACGGAAATAATCATGAATATTATCCCGTTTCAATTCTCCAATTGCTTTTAAATGCTCCAATGCTTGCTTTTCATTAGTCTTCTTTGAATTAAAATTCAAAAAAATACCTATTAACAGAATAGGCACCATAGCAATTAAAATAAATAATGCCATTAATTTTATGTAAAGGCTGCTTTTAAATTTTTCCCAAATTTTCATTTTATTCATTTTTTTATATTAAAAACCTTTATTTTTTTTATTCATATCATCTCTTTGCTTTTCAAGGGCTTTAGTCCTTTCTTCAAGTTCTTCATTAGTTACACGCAATTCCTCCTGCTGGGTCTGGAGCATATCGTGCGACATCTGTAACGCTTTTGTTTGTTCTTCAAGCTCCTCATTTGCTTGTCTTAATTCTTCCTGCTGTGCCTGAAGCGACTCTTCAGATTCTTTGAGCGCTTGTGTCTGTTCTTCAAGCTCTGCATTAGCTTTATCTAACTCTTCGTGTTGCATTGCCATTTCAAGAGTTTGTTCTTTTGTTTTTTCAAGCAGCTTATTTGTTTCTAAACGAATTAAAGCTGAATTAATACCTATTGCTATGTTTTCCTTTAAAATATTTAATAACTCCAGATCATTATCAGTAAACTCCTTTAATGAACCAAGCTCAATAACACCTATCAGATTATCTTCAAGAGTAATAGGTAAAACAACTATATTTTTCGGTTTCGCGTTTCCAAGCCCCGAAGTAATATGAAAATAATCATCAGGAATATCTGAAAGTAATATCATCTTTTTCTTGAGAGCTGCCTGACCAACAATACCCTCGCCGATTTTAATTGTCTTATTGTGTTTTTTTTGCTTTGTAAAAGCATAGCTGCTTATTAGCTGCAATTTGTTTTCGGTTCCGTTGGCAAGATATAAAGCACCCACCTGTGCATCTAATTGTTTTGTTAGGCAAGTTATTATATTTTGTGAAATAGTGTTAATATCGAGATCGCCTTTCATTTTTTCATTCAAATCATTCTGGCTATCTGTAAACCTCATACTTTTTTTATTCTCTTTCGATACCTTACAGAGTGATTCTGTCATTTTATTAAGGGCAATAGATAATTTGTCATTTTTTGATTTAGGTTTTAATTTCACTGAATAATCACCATCAGCAATTTTGTTTGCATGATCAACTTTTTCCCAGAGATCATTTTGTACATCACGAAAAGAATTTGTTAACTCGCCTATTTCATTATTCTGTTTTGTAATAAATTTTTGGTTCAAATTACCAAGCGCCATTAATTTTGCCTTATTTGCAATTCTTGTTATTGGTATTGCTATTGACCTTGCTAATAGAAATCCAATTATTAAGATTCCCAAAATAAGTAATATTCCAAGCATCTTAAATTTATCAAGCAATTTTGTTCTCGATACAAGAGCCTCGTCTGTATTAATTTCAGTTATAATAATCCAGTCAAAATAGCAATTAAACTCTTTATTTAAGCCAATAGGAGCATAATAGCTTAACACAGGAATATCTCTATTGTTTTGTATAATATGAACACCCTGTTTTCCTTCCAATCCCAGCTTCACACTTTCCGTATGCATCGCTTTCTTCAGAATTGTTGTCTTTTCCTCAAATCTTGAATCACTTCTCATTAAATTATCAATACCTACTAAGTACGATTCGCCTGTAAAACCCAAACCATACTTTTTTTGCATCAAATCATTTATCTGGCTTACCGGTATTTGTATTGCCGCAAACCCTTTTAATTCTCCTGATAAACTCCAAATGCTGTTTGCCATAAAACATGCCGGTTCATTATTTGCAGGGGCATATAATTCGAAATCCGATATTGCCGGTCTTCCACTCTTCTTAGTTTCTCTTACTGCTTTTGCCAGAGAGGTGTTTTTATACAAGCCTGTAAATATATTTGTAGATAGATCAGTTTCACGATTAACTGTATATACAATATTCCCTGCCGTATCAATAAGATATATATCATTATAGCCATATTGTTGTTTATAATCTTTACAAAATCCATCAGTTACCTCTACGATTTTATTATATTCCGGAGTATTTACAAAAGTCAACAGGTTCTTTTTATCAGATGAACAGGCTCTTTCCAAATTATTCATAGTTCTAATATTGATCTGTTTTTTAGCAAGAAAATATATATTTTCTTGCTGTTCATGGAAATAATCAAAAATCTTATCACGTTTCAATTCACCAATTGCTTTTAATTTATCAAATGCAAAATCTTCTATAATCTTCTGTGAGTTTATTTTTATAACAATACCTATAATACCAATCGGCAGTACAGAGATTACAATAGATAATATCATAAATTTAGTGTAAAGGCTGCCTGTTATTTTTTTCCAGATTTTCATTTCATCTCTTTTTATTATTTCTAAATGTTAATCATCGGTTAACCATTCTTTAGCATCTTCTACATTATCAAATAACTTCATAGGCTGGCGAGTTAATTCCATAAATGCACTAATTAAAATCTTCTTAGGTCCCTTTGCCATACCTACGATTGCAGCTTTTTTTGACAGGGACATCAGTTCTTTTCCAATTCGTGACATTTCTTTATGAACTTTACGTGTAGTGAATACACCTGTCATATCTGTAAGAGTTAATACATTTGGGTTCCCTGCTTTTTTTACCATTTCTAACATCCTTTCTTGAGTCGCAATAACTTCATCTTCCTGACTTCCTATATTATCAGCTAAGAAAATTGTTTTTCCTTTGTGGATTATTTGTTTTACATCAGACATAATTAGTTGTTTTTAAATTTTATATGGTTTCATGTTTCGGGTTTC
>JAIORT010000070.1 GCA_021107975.1 Bacteroidales bacterium
ATATTAATTATTACTTTAGCGATGCAATCCGGTTATTGAGATGCAAGTCTATAAACAATATATAACCCTTACTATTTTTTTTGCTTTAATCTTCCATTTTTCCTTTTCTCAAAACATTTTCCTTCTCGAAAAACCCGGCACTATTAAAAATTACAAATACCGCGAGAACGATCATATTCGAATAAAAACAATTTCTAAAGATACTATTATTGCAGGAATCATTAACAAGATTGGTGATTCAATCATTATTATCAATTATGCAAATGAAATATCTCCAGACGACATTTCCATCATCTATAGAACAAGATGGGGATTTGCTTTGCTTCAGGGAATTTTTTTTAGTGCCGGAGTACCCTATCTTGCAATAAGCACATTAAACGGAGTTATCAATAACGACAGCCCAATTGTCTCGAAAGAAACTCTCATCATCAGCGGTAGTCTGATAGCTACCGGAATAGCAATCACACCGCTCACTACGCGCAAACATAAGATCGATAACACAAAGTGGCGTGTAAAAATTTTAAATTTTACGGATTAGATAGTTAATTTTCAAGCGCAGACGCTTGAAACAATGTTAGCTTTATTTTTTAATAAAACTATATTGAAAATTATGTTTGATTAATAGGCTCTTGCAAAAACAACCCTTTGCTTCGAGGGGCTACCTGTATAAACACACTTGCCTTGCTCAGGTTTATTGTCTAATGGAATTGTCCGAATGGTAGCTTTTGTTTCATCCTTTATTTTTTCTTCTGTTTCAGAGGTGCCATCCCAATGCGCAAGGACAAATCCGCCTTTGTTTTCGATAATATCTTTAAACTCTTCCCATGTATCTGCTGCATAAGTATTGTCTTCTCTGAAAGATAAAGCCTTTTGATAAAGATTATTTTGGATTTGTTCTAACAAGTGTTCAATTTTATTTTCAATATCAGTTACCTGTAATACCTCTTTTTCAAGAGTATCACGGCGGGCAACTTCTACTGTATTGTTTTCCAGGTCTCTTGGACCAATTGCTAATCTAACCGGAACGCCTTTAAATTCATATTCCGAAAATTTCCATCCGGGTTTAAAAGTATCTCTGTCATCGTACTTAACTGTTATTCCTTTATCCGTAAGAGATTTTTTGATTTTTTGAGCCACTTCGGAAATCTGATTTAATTGCTCTTCTTTTTTATAAATAGGCACAATAACAACCTGTATTGGGGCGAGTTTTGGTGGAAGAACCAAACCTTTATCGTCGGAATGAGCCATTATCAGTGCTCCCATCAATCTTGTTGATACCCCCCAGGAAGTTGCCCAAACATACTCGAGTTTATTTTCCTTTGATAAGAATTTTACATCAAAAGCTTTGGCAAAGTTCTCCCCCAGGAAATGGGATGTTCCTGCTTGTAATGCCTTCCCGTCCTGCATTAGCGATTCGATGCAATAAGTTTCAACAGCACCTGCAAATCGTTCGTTTGGAGATTTGCTACCTTTTAAAACCGGGAGCGCCATCCATTTTTCTGCGAAATCAGCATAAATATCCAGGATTATTTTTGTTTCCTTTATGGCTTCTTCTCTTGTTGCGTGTGCTGTATGCCCTTCTTGCCAAAGAAACTCAGTGGTTCTGAGGAAAAGCCTTGTCCTCATTTCCCAGCGTACGACGTTTGCCCACTGATTTACAAGTAACGGTAAGTCTCTGTATGATTGTATCCAGTTTTTGTAAGTATCCCAAATAATAGTTTCTGATGTGGGCCGAATAATTAATTCTTCTTCAAGTTTGGCGTCTTCATCAACAACCACACCTTTTCCATCCGGCGAATTCTTCAAACGGTAATGGGTTACTACGGCACATTCCTTTGCAAAACCTTCAACGTGGTCAGCTTCCCTGCTGAAAAAAGATTTGGGAATAAACAGCGGGAAATATGCATTTACATGACCGGTATCTTTAAACATCTTGTCAAGTACGCTTTGCATTTTTTCCCAAATAGCATATCCATAAGGTTTAATTACCATGCATCCTCTAACAGCCGAATTTTCTGCTAAATCGGCTTTGATAACCAGGTCGTTATACCATTGCGCATAATTCTCTTCTCGTGTCGGTAAGTCTTTAGCCATTTTTTATTTGTGGTATAATGTTTGTATATTTTTGAATAGATTTTTTTAAAACGCGACAAAAATAAATAAAAAATATAATCAATGGAGGACATTAAAATGAAAACGTACTTAATAATGACAGTCTTATCAATCTTTATCCTTGCAGGTTGTTCATCTACAAAATCTACAGCTGATTACGATGATGTTTACTATTCTACAGAGAAAGACAAAAAGAAAAAGAACAATGATACTTACGAGGTTCAAACTACAAATCCCGACTATTACACTGAGAACCCTGATAATTCAAACGATTATTCTTCTGAAGATTACGCCACAGAAGAATATGTAGAGTACGAGGAAGAGCCTTATTATTCAACAAGTGAAACAATAGAGACCCCGGAAGGAACAACTTACGTTACCAATAATTACTATTCTGACGAATATATGTACGATGATTACTACGATTATTCTTATGCATCCAGAATAAGAAGATTTTATAATCCTTATGCGGAATTTGGATACTATTCTCCTTATTATACAGGTTATTATTATGATCCCTGGTACTGGGGACCTTCATTTTCTTTTGGATTTAACTGGGGATGGGGCAGCATAGGAATGGGCTGGCCTTATTATTCTTATTGGTATCCATGGAATAATTACTGGTACGGTTATAATTGTGGTTACTGGAATGGTTACTATGATGGTTTATGGGCTTCAAATTATTATCCTTACTACGATTATAATTACAATGATTACTATTACGGGCACAGACCATCAAGGGGAAGCTCGAATAGCGGTTATGGTTCTAACTCGCAAAATATTGAAAGGTATTCACATGCAAGCTCTTTAGAGCGGACTACACCTCAATCGTCAGGTTCAGGTACGGCAACAAGAAGCACGACTAACCCTCAACCGGGTAACTTAACCAGGTCAAATTCTCAGACAAATGACAGCAAGATAGTTAGGCAGACGGGTGGTAATGATGCATCTGTTGCATCGGGAAATTTATCAAGAACAGGTTCTGAGAAAAAGCCACAGAGTGATGTTACAAAGCGTACACAAAAACCGGCTGATTCCAAACCGAGATATACATATAAAAAGCCGGCTAACACTAAATCTGAGTCAAGGACACGTTATAACCCCGGTGAAAGTTATAACGGAAACAATCAGGCTCAGCGTTCAAAGCCTGCTCAAAAATATAGTAAGCCGAATAGTTATACTAATCAGAAAAATGTTAAAACTAACAGGCAAAATACGAATACTGCAAAGAGAAATACTCAAACATATACGAAACCTAAATCTAATTACGAGAGAAGTTACAACAAACCAACTAAGTATAATACAAGCAGAAGCAATAGTCAACCATCAAGGTCATCTGCGAGAACCTCACAACCTTCAAGGTCTTCTTCAAAGAGTTATTCACAGCCTTCGAGGTCGTCAAAAAGTTATTCACAACCTTCAAGGTCAAGTAGTAGCAAAAGTTATTCTTCACCTTCAAGGTCAAGTAGCAGTAAGTCTTATTCTTCACCATCAAGATCAAGTAGCAGCAAAAGTTATTCTTCACCATCACGGTCAAGTAGTTCCTCTTCTTCTCGTTCAAGCGGAGGTTCAAAATCAAGCGGCTCATCCAGGGGAAGAAGGTAATATTAATTTTATTTTTAACAGGGCAGGATAAAAAACAATCCAAATTATTCAGCCCGTATTTATTGGAAAATAACAAAAACAAATTGTTATGAAACACTCATGTTTTTTATATTGAGACACGCGAGAGAATGATTAAAATATAAGTGGCAAACAGTTAACGTATTACAAAATTTTAAACGGATGAAAAAGATAACTATAATTATACTGACACTGATTCTGACAAGTTTCCTTGTAAAAGCTCAAAATGAAGTGGACGCATTGCGATATTCAAGGATAACCTTTGGCGGTACGGCAAGATATATGGCAATGAGTGGTGCTTTTGGCGCTCTCGGAGCTGATTTTTCTTCATTAAGTTCCAATCCGGCGGGTATAGGACTTTACAAAAAATCTGAATTATCGTTTACTCCTTCCTTTAATATTGGCAAAACTGCCTCTGATTATAACGGTACTTCATCAAGCGATTCAAAATTTAATTTTAATATCAGCAATGTCGGAATGATTTTTACTTCAAAACCCGGTGGTAAAAACTCGATAGTAAAAAATTTTCAGTTTGCAATCGGTTTAAACCGGCTCAATAATTTTAACAACCGGATGATGATAGAAGGAGTAAATGATAAAAATTCGATAATTGATACTTATGTTGATGACGCCAATGGTATTTATTATAAAGATATTGAACAAGACAGGGATGGTTTGTATGGTTATGATCTGAGCCTTGCCTGGTGGACTTACCTGATTGATACAATTGCCGGAACAAATAATACTTATGCGGGGGCAATTACTCCGGGTGAAAGTAAGTTACAAACAAAACAATTGACCTCATGGGGTTCGATGAATGAGTTCGTGCTTGCGTTAGGCGCTAATATTGGTGATAGACTATATCTTGGCGGAACATTCGGATTCCCGTATATCAGGTATTTTCAAGAATCTCTCTATAGTGAAACAGACCTGAATAATGATATTTATGACTTTAGGAAAATGAGATTATATGAAGACCTGAGAACTCACGGATCAGGGTTTAATATGAAATTCGGTATGATTGTAAGGGCAACTGATTGGTTAAGAATAGGCGGGGCAATCCATTCTCCCACATGGTATAATAATATGTCCGATGAATGGTATTCAGAACTTTCATCCGAATTTGATAACAATGAAAATCTTAGCAGCATATCTCCTGTTGGAACTTATAATTATGATTTGGAAACCCCATGGAGAGCAATTGGAAGCGTATCATTTATTATAAAGCAGTTTGCCCTTATAAGTGCAGATTATGAATATGTTGATTATTCAAAAGCCAGATTGAGAGGTCGCGGATATAGCTCTTATGATTTTTATAATGAAAATGCAACTATAAGAAATAATTATACCGCAGCACACAATATCAGGATAGGCGGTGAATATAGATATGACCATTTTGCTTTCAGGGGAGGATATGCAATTTATGGCAGCCCGTTTACATCGGGGATTAATGATGGTGAAATAAATTATTTTACCGGAGGTATCGGGTACCGTGAAAAATATTTCTTTGTTGACCTGGCTTATGTAAGATCCGTCAGCAACGAAGACTATTATTTGTATGGTTCGGAAAATGTTTCGGTTGATCCGGTAAAAAACAAATTAATTTCAAATAATTTTCTTATTACAATAGGCTTCAGATACTAAGACCTTCCAGAGTCTGATTCCGATAGCTATCGGAATGGAAGATTCTATATTTATAGCAGTGGCTATCAAACTATCGTTATAACAGTGTTTCAGGAAAAAGAAAAGGCTGCCAGAATATTTGGCAGCCTTTTTCCTTTT
>JAIORT010000520.1 GCA_021107975.1 Bacteroidales bacterium
TGTTATTTCACGGGCAACATTTTCCATTAACCATTTTGGAGTGGAAGTTGCACCGCTTATTCCCACACTTTGAGCATTTTTAAACCAGTTTTTCTCCAATTCGGTTTCCGAAGAAATGTGATGGCTACCCGGATTAACCGACTTACAAATACCATATAGATATTTTCCGTTTGAGCTTTTTTTACCGCTTGCAAATATAATTACATCGTTATCGCGGCAAAATTTTTTCAGTTGTGAAACCCGGTTAGAAACCTGTCCGCAAATAGTATTATAATATTTGAAATTACCCTGATCTGAGTTCGCACTATTAATCCTTTTCTTTATTTCCTGAACGATTGCTTTAAAATCATCTGTGCTTTTTGTTGTCTGAACAAATAATCGCAAGGGTTTTCGATAATCTAACTTATCCAAATCATCCGAACTTTCGATTACAATAGCAGTATTCGCTGTCTGACCCTCAAGTCCGATAATCTCAGGATGATTTTTCTTCCCAAAAATTACAACCTGTCCGTTAGATTCTTTCATTTCTTTATAAGCATTTCTTATTCTTTGCTGAAGCTTTAAAACAACAGGACATGTTGCATCAATAATTTCAATACTGTTTTTTTTAGCATGTTTGTAAGTAGAAGGTGGTTCTCCATGAGCACGGATTAGGACTTTAATATTTTTGGAGTTATTATATCTGTCGTAATCAATAGTTTGGAAACCTATTTTATTCAACCTGTCAATTTCTTTCTGATTATGCACAATATCTCCCAGGCAATACAATAAATCATTTTCTGCGAGTTCATTTTCAGCAAGTTTTATTGCTCTTTCCACTCCAAAACAAAAACCTGAATAAGGATCGATAGATATATTCATTAAACAAAATTCCAATTAGGCTTACAAAGATAGGTTTAATTCTTTTTTTTGTAGAAATCAGAAAGGTTAGTTGTAATAGTTATATAATTAGGGGAGCCGTTAAGATGGTATGTTGAACGAGCATAACTAAAGTGGAATTTTGATACTCTGAATCCAAAACCCCATGAAAAGCCAACAGTTGCTGTTTTTGATGCAACTTTTAATTCCTGCCTTCGCTGGTAATTATAGCCACCCCTAATACTAAAATTTTTTCCTAAGAGTAATTCCCCTCCCAAAACAATATGACGTATAAAATTATCTGCAAAATCTTCAAAATCATTATCCTTAACAACTTCGCCTGATATTGGATCGGTATTCATATTATTCGTATCATCATACTTGAGGTCCCATTTTTCAAGATGATTGATTAGGATAGAATACCTGAAAGGCAAATGTTTTAATCTTTGCGACAAACCAACTTGTAATTCAAAAGGGAGGGGTTCAATATTTCCTCCATCATAAGCTATAAGTTGTCTGCCAATATTTTTTGCAATAAGCGAGACTGTAAACCTCCGGTCGCGACTATTATAACTACCTGCAACATCAACCAAAACCCCGAAGGATTTATAAGTTTCAAGCGAAGAATAAACGAATTTAAGATTAGAACCGATTGAAAAGGAAGAATCGAGTTGCCTTCCCCAACCTATATTTAATGCATTTTCGCCTGCGTAAAAAGTCCCATAACGTTCACCTGATACTTCCGCGCCATCAAACTTGCCATAATTAATATATTGTATAGAGGCTACAAAACTTCCTAGTTTATTAAAAGTTTTTGAATATGCTGCACAACCATAGTTAATATCTGAAAAAAAATCAACATAACATACAGCAAGCCGGTTATGCATTTCGGGAGAAATAATGGACGGATTTGAAGGGGCAAGCGTAATATCATTATCGCTTACTGCAAGGAAATCCCCACCCATAGCAGCAATCCTTGCTGAACTTGTCAGGTTGAGAAATTCATAAGTGTTATCACCTCCGATTTGAGCATTGATATCAGAAATAAAATAAACACTGATAAAAAATAAAACGAGAATAGTTTTCTTTCCCACAAGAGTTTTTTTCAATAAAAATAAAATTATTTATTAGAGTTGAAAACGGAAATTTATTGAAAATATTTTTGTTGTTATGGTAAAAAATCCGTGCGTGCGGACGGACTCTTTATTTCACTGCATCCACAATTGCTTTAAAAGCATCGGGATTATTCATTGCAAGGTCTGCTAAAGCCTTGCGATTTAACTGAATATCTTTCTTATGCAGCTTGCCCATAAATTCGGAATACGACATTCCGTACTCACGAACGGCTGCATTTATTCTTTGAATCCAAAGACCTCTGAAGTTTCTTTTTTTAGTTCGTCTGTCGCGGTATGCATACACCTGGCCTTTTTCGTATGCATTTTTTGCCACCGTCCAGACATTTTTACGCCTTCCGAATTGTCCTTTTACCTTATTAAGGATCTTTTTTTTCCTTTGTTTCGCCGCTACTGCGTTTGTTGATCGTGGCATAACTTTTAATTTTTTTGCTTTAGCGCTCCGCCATCTGGCGGAAACTTATCGGGCTAAAGGCA
Organism: Bacteroidales bacterium; assembly: GCA_021107975.1. Taxonomy (GTDB): domain Bacteria; phylum Bacteroidota; class Bacteroidia; order Bacteroidales; family JAADJA01; genus JAADJA01. Next base: position 2,469 of record JAIORT010000520.1, read on the forward strand.
AGTTAAACATTAATTTAATTATACTGAAACGCATAAACTGTACAAATATCACCTTAATTAACTATTTGGCTACAAGTAAAGTGTGTCTCAGCTTTCTCACATTTTCGTTCATTATCAGTTTACTTCGCAAGCATAGTTTTAATATTACCAACATCTGTCTTGTCAACTATTGTAAAGTAACCCAGGTTACGTTTACGTTTTTTTGACTTTTTAGTCAGAATGTGGCTTTTGTAAGCATGCTTCCTTTTCAATTTTCCTGTACCGGTAAATGAAAATCTTTTCTTTGCACCGGATTTTGTCTTCATTTTTGGCATTACAATCTGATTTTATATAAAATTATTTTTTCGAGGTTAATATCATAATCATTCTTTTTCCTTCGAGTTTAGGCATTTGTTCTACCTTTCCATACTCTTCCAATTCCTGTGCGAACCTGAGCAAAATTATTTCTCCCTTATCTTTGTAAATAATTGAACGACCTTTGAAAAATACATCCACTTTTACTTTTGCTCCATCCTGCAGGAATTTTTCTGCGTGTTTTAGCTTAAAATTAAAGTCATGGTCATCGGTATGCGGACCAAGCCTGATTTCCTTAACAACGACTTTTGCAGTCTTTGCTTTTATTTCTTTCTGTTTTTTCTTCCTTTCGAAAAGGAATTTTTTATAATCTATTACCTTACAAACAGGTGGATTAGCAGTTGGCGAAATCTCAACCAGATCAAGTTCAAGATTATCTGCCAGGTTTAATGCCTCTCTGATAGAAAATATGCCACCCTCAATATTTTCTCCAACAACTCTTACCATAGGAGCCGTTATTCTTTCATTAATCCTGAATGGCTCTTCTTTCTTCCTGTAGAAGCCTCTCCTGCCTTTGTTTCTTCTATAAAATTGTTTAGCTATTTTAAGTCCTCCCTTTTATTAATTGTCTATTAATTATTTTCTAATTCCTTTGCTATTTCATTGTTTATCAAATCAACAAAATCAGGTAACGAAAATGTACCTTTATCTCCTTCTCCTTGCTTTCTTACAGAAACAGTATTGCTTTTTTCCTCTTTTTCACCCACAATCAACATATACGGAATTTTTTTTAATTCAGCATCACGAATCTTCCTGCCTGTTTTCTCGCTTCTGTCATCAATTTGGGCGCGAAGTTCGGAATTATTAAGGAAATTAAAAACTTTTTCAGCATATTTTTGATATTTTTCACTGATTGGCAAAATAATAACCTGGTCGGGTGTGAGCCATAACGGAAATTTACCCAAAGTATGCTCGATTAAAACAGCTACAAATCTTTCCATCGAACCGAATGGTGCTCTGTGTATCATAACCGGGCGATGCTTTTCATTATCGCTTCCTGTATATTCCATTTCGAATCTTTCCGGTAAATTATAATCCACCTGGATAGTACCGAGCTGCCACTTTCTGCCAAGTGCATCTTTAACCATGAAGTCCATCTTAGGACCATAAAATGCAGCTTCGCCGTATTCGATGATTGTGTCAAGACCACTTTCTTCAGCTACTTCAAGTATAGCTTGTTCTGCCTTTTCCCAGTTTTCATCTGATCCTATATATTTTTCAAGATCATCCGCATCGCGTAATGAAATTTGTATAATAAAATCATGAAAATCCAGCGCATTAAATATCTTCATCACAATAGCCATTACACCCTTAAACTCATCCTTTACCTGATCGGGAGTACAAAAAATATGAGCATCATCCTGTGTAAAGCTTCTGACCCTTGTTAAGCCATGAAGTTCGCCGCTTTGTTCATACCGATACACTGTTCCGAATTCAGCCATGCGTATTGGTAATTCTTTATACGAATGGGGTTTGCTTTTGTAAATCTCACAGTGATGAGGGCAATTCATCGGTTTAAGGAAAAATTCTTCACCTTCAATCGGTGTGGAAATAGGCTGAAATGAATCGGCGCCATATTTATCGTAATGTCCTGAAATTTTGAATAATTCAACTCTTCCGATATGCGGGGTAATCACTTGCTCATACCCTGCCTCTTTCTGTACTTTCTTTAGGAAATTCTCAAGTCTTTCACGAAGCTCAGCGCCTTTAGGCAGCCACAACGGTAAACCCTGCCCGACTTTTTGCGAAAAAGTAAACAGTTCCAGTTCTTTTCCTATCCGCCTATGATCCCGTTTTTTGGCTTCTTCAAGTTTTACAAGGAACTCATCCAGTTCTTTTTTCTTTGGGAAAGTAATGCCGTAAATCCTTGTCAATTGCTTACGGTTTTCATCTCCCCTCCAGTATGCCCCGGCAATATTCAGCAGCTTCACTGCTTTTATCGGGCTTGTATCACGAAGATGAGGCCCACGGCAAAGATCAACAAAATTGCCTGATTCGTAAAAAGTAATATCTCCGTCTTCCAGTTCATCTATCAACTCAAGTTTGTATTCATCACCTTTATCGGTAAAATACTTAATGGCATCGGCTTTAGAAATCTCTTTACGTATATATTTTTGTTTTGCCCTGGCAAATTCCAGCATTTTGTCTTCAATCTTTTTGAAATCGTTTTCCGAAATGGTTCTGTCGCCTAAGTCAATATCATAATAAAATCCGTTTTCAATATTCGGCCCAATACCGAATTTAGTACCAGGATAAAAATACTCAACGGTTTCAGCCATTAAATGCGCCGAAGAATGCCAAAAGGCAGCTTTTCCCTCATCATCGTTCCAGGTAAACAATTGTAATGTAGCATCTTCATTTATTGGCAGTGTGGCATCAATAACTTCTCCGTTTACTTTTGCAGAAAGCACATTACGTGCAAGACCTTCGCTAATGCTTCCGGCTATTTCAAGGGCTGTAATACTTTTCTTGTATTGTCTTACAGTATTGTCGGGAAAAGTTATATTAATCATTTTGTAATTACATTTTTAAAAATTGGGTGCAAAAGTAAATAAAAAGAATTAAAAAATGCTTACTTATTTGTAGATGATATAGAAATAGGTTATCATAATCGCATTCCTCTGTGGATGCTGGGGTTCCTATATTAATTTATAAAAAGGATAAGAGAGAAATATTA
>JAIORT010000095.1 GCA_021107975.1 Bacteroidales bacterium
TTAAAAAATAAATACAAAATGTTTTACAATTACAAATTGTAAATGTCTGTTTTGCATTTCAGTTGTAAACTGAAATGGGCTGAGTCCTTGCACATGAAAACCCTCGTCTGGGCTGAGTTTCGCTTTATATTAGGATTTAGCCCGGGTTTGGTATTTCGTTATTCAAAAGCCTGTAGATCGTATAATTTATGATAAGCACCCTTTTTATCCAAGAGAACCTGATGTGTTCCTCTCTCAACTATTTCTCCTTTTTGTAATACAATAATTTCATCAGCATGAATAATGGTTGACAACCTGTGTGCAATAACGATTGAGGTTCGGTTCGACATAACCTTGGCAAGAGCATCCTGAACCAGCCGTTCCGATTCCGTATCGAGCGAAGAGGTTGCTTCGTCGAGGATAAGTATCGGAGGGTTTCTTAAAACAGCTCTTGCTATACTTAATCTTTGCCGTTGCCCGCCTGAGAGCTTTGTTCCACTATCGCCAATATTCGATTGGTAGCCCTCTTCCATATTAATTATAAATTCATGTGCATTGGCAATTTTTGCCGCTGTAATAACATCTTCTTCGGTAATATCCTCTTTCCCGAAAGCAATATTGTTGAAAATGGTATCATTAAACAGGATAGGTTCCTGGGTAACAATTCCCATAAGGCTTCTTATATTATTTATATTATAATCTTTCAGTGAGATACCATCTACAAAGATATCACCTTTGGTCGTATCGTAAAAGCGTGGTAACAGGTCAACAAAAGTTGATTTTCCACCTCCCGATTGTCCAACAAGGGCAATTATTTTGCCTTTTTGAATAGTACAATTAATATCGTTTAATACAAATTCATTTTGGTATTTAAAAAAAACGTTACGGTATTCTATTTCTTTTTCAAAAGATTTTATTGATACAGCGTCAGCTTTTTCTTTAATCACTTCTTCTGCATCCAGGATTTCAAAAATCCTTTCGGCAGAGGCAATACCTTTTTGAATGCTGTAAAAACCGGTAGCGAAAGTCTTGGCAGGTGGAATGATCTGTGAAAATATAACGATATAAGTGATAAAGATGGCAGCCGTAATGGTTGGATTATCTGTCAATACTAATTTTCCTCCAAACCACAATACAATAATGATGACTACTGATGACAGGAATTCACTGAGCGGGGATGATAAATCTCTTGTCCGGTAGATTTTAATAAGAATTTTAGAATATTTGTTGTTAAGGTTTAAAAATCTGCGGTTTGAAAAGTCGATAGCTGTAAAAGCTTTAATTATCCTTAAACCTGAAATCGTTTCCTCAATCACTGCCATTAATCCTGCAAATTTTGCCTGTCCTATCTTCGAATCTTTTCGCAGGCTTCGTCCGATACGACCAATGATATAGCCTGTTATCGGCAAGAGAACTAATACAAAAAGAGTCAGCTGCGGACTCATTACAAACAAAGTAATAAAATAAGCAATTACAGTAATAGGGTCCCTTACTATCATTTCAAGGTAATTCATAATTGAATATTCTACTTCCTGGACATCAGTGGTGATGCGGGCTATAATGTCGCCTTTTTTTCGTGTGGAATAAAATGAAAGTGGAAGGATCAATATTTTTTTATAAATATCGTTGCGAATGCCTTTCACTGCTCCAATGCGAACATTTGCCAGGAAAAACATAGATAGAAAACGAAAAAGATTTCTCAGGAAGAAAGTCCCCAATAAAAACAGGCAAATAAAAATCAATGCTTCAACTTTACCTTTTGATATAATGATCTGGCTGATCAAATAATTAAGATATTCCAGGGCTGATTCAGGACTATAACTCAATTCGGGTTTAGTTTCGACAAGCTTTTCGATACCAAAAAGTAAATTAAGGAAAGGGATAAGCATGACAAAAGAAACCAGGGAAAAGACAATGACCGATAAATTAAATATAACATTTAACAGCGCATACTTCCAGTAAGGTTTTACAAAAGCCAGTATCCTCAGGTATTTTTTAAACATAGAAATAATTGTGAAATAAAATTTAAATATTAATATTGGTTAAGAGACAATTTAAATTTTGATAAATTATTTTTCGTATTATTTTGATTTTATCTTGTATGCGTTTGTGATATTTAGTGTTTTCGTGCTTTTGTGGCTGAAAATATTTGCCACAAAAACACTAAGACACACCAAAAATATAAAAATCTATATAAATATAATTTTTAACAGTCTTTAACAAATAACATATAACGGTTTGCGCTAAGAATAGTGCGTGTTTTCATTGCACATTCTTGTCTGGTTACCGTTATGTTTATTATATGTTTTTTGTTTCATGTTTATCCTTTAGCCCACATTATTTTTAGCGCTTATTAGCACCAGTATTTTAATTACTTTTTATTAAATATGTGAAATTGTCTCCTTCCTTTTTCAGTACACAATTGTCCCAAAAATTTTCGTCATCTAAATTACCATAACTAAAATCCCACTTTGTTATAGTTGAAAGCTGTTCAATGATTTCTAAACCATAATGCCAGCTGTTATCTTTTAACTTTCTTGGTTTAAAATATTTCCATTCAAATATTTCCTCTGTTTCAGGAAATATAACGAAATACATAAGTTGTCTCTTGTCTTTACTGTTAATGATTTGAATTGGATTTAGAACTACAGATCTATCTTTAGGAAAAATGAGTGTAAATTTTTTATTCATTAGAATATATTCAAAAAATTCATCGGAATTCTCATAAATTAATTCCTCTAAAAATGGTTGAAGTATATACTTACTAACTTCTGTTTTGAATTTGTCTGCTTCTTCACTCAAATCATTTCTCATTTGGTCTGCAACAATTTTGTACATACCTATATAAGGTCTATTCATCCTTTCTTCCTTTTCCCAAATAGATTCTCCATACCTATTCCATTCAGGGTCTTTTGTTAAGTCCTCTATCTTTTCAAAAAAATAAGATTCCCAAAAATCAGGATTGAATTCAGTGGTGTTTTCTTTGAAAAAATTCCATCTTTGAAGATTATTAAAGAACTCCATTTTACCAGTTTCAAAATCGTCTGAATTAAAATATGTGACCTCATCTTTTTTGAAATACCAAATTGAATCATAGTTGATAGCAACAACCACATAAGCATAGATTTTCGGAATATTTTCAAAGTAGTTTAAATCGTCATGGATGAAATGTACGCTTTCATCGTTTTTATCATTTAATTCCTGTTGGTTGGTAACTTGATTGTATAAAGCAAAAAATCCAATAAATTTAGATTTTGAATCATCCATAAATCCGTGATAAAATTCTTTAGTTGAAATATTTTGTTCATTGTTTTCAATAATTTTAATGATTTCATTTTCTGGTTTTTTTGGATAGTAAATTGAAAACAAGACTTCCTCACGTTCTTGAGTAAGATGTTTTATCCCTAAAATAGTTGGGTTACGAGAAATGATGATTCCAATTATTTCATCAAGTGCTTGCGATAAGGAATTATTTATGGTGCACATCAGTGTGCTGTCTTCACATGAAAATTCAAATCCAGGATTCCTGTCATCCCCTTTAAATTCTTTTTCTATAACAATTTTTTCCTGATTGCTATCAAATAATTGAACTGTTATTGTTGTTCTTTTAGAACCATTTTCAAGACAGGAATTTACTTTTGGAAAATTTACAACATATTGCATTTTGCGTCCTTTTGCAATGGAGGATAATGTATTAATGTTTCCATCTGATTTTTCATTGATGGCATAAATCATATGATTTTCAAATCCCTCAAAAAATCTGTACTGCAAATAATCAGCCGCAATTAATGGAATAATTGAATAAAAGGTCATGTTTTCTAAGAATTCAACTTTCTTATTGTACATGATTTTAATATTTTCTGCTCTATCCTCAATTTCTTTCAGATATTGCTCAGTTTCTTTAACTGCATATTTTCTGTTTCGTTTTAGTTGGGAATTATATTTTTGAATTTCTTTCTTTAAGCTTTCATCAGCAGTTGTTTCGTATGGGAATAATATTAGTATTGTTGGTTCGTATCCTTGTCCAATTGCTTTAAGGGTATAGACAAACAACAAAGTAACTATAAATATTATTTTAATCATTTATTTCAAATTAATATTGGTGCCAACATATAACTAATAACTAATAACATCTTATAACAATCCCTATCCGCACATCAATCAATTACAACAGTTTTACTCCTGTATAGTTTTCCGGGGTGATATTCCGGAGTTCTTCTTTAACTTTTTCCGACACATTTAACTTATTAATAAACTCGCGTATTGATTCCCTGTTTATTTTTTTGCTTTTCCGGGTTAATTCCTTCAATTTTTCATAAGGCTTAGGATAACCTTCTCTTCGTAAAATTGTTTGAATTCCCTCAGCTACCACAGCCCAGTTGTCTTCAAGGTCTTGTTTTATTTTTTCTTCATTTAATATTAATTTATTCAATCCTTTTAGCAACATTTTATACGAAAGTAATGAATGTGCCACTGGCACACCTGTATTTCTCGACACTGTTGAATCGGTAAGGTCTCTCTGAAGTCTTGAAATTGGAAGTTTTCCTGACAAGTGATTAAACATTGCATTAGCAATACCGAGGTTTCCTTCTGAGTTTTCAAAATCTATCGGGTTTACCTTATGCGGCATTGTAGATGACCCCACTTCTCCGGGCTTGATCTTTTGTTTGAAATAATCCATCGAAATATAAGTCCACATATCCCTGTCCAGATCTATCAGAATGGTATTGATCCGCTTCACGCCATCAAAGAAAGCAGCGAGGTTATCATAGTGTTCTATTTGGGTTGTTATTTTCTGACGTTCCAGTCCGATGCTTTTTATAAAATCATCAGCAAATTTTTTCCAGTCGATTTCGGGGTATGCTACATAATGAGCATTGAAATTACCGGTAGCGCCACCGAATTTTGCAGTAAAAGGGACCGATTTTAAAAGTTTCATCTGCTGTTTAAGTCTTTCTGCAAAAACATAAATTTCTTTACCAAGTATAGTAGGAGAAGCGGGCTGTCCGTGCGTACGTGCAAGCATAGGAACGTTTTTCCACTCTTTAGACAGATTCGATAACTTGTTAATTACCTTATTTATTTGTGGAAATAAGCTGTCGTTACAAGCCAGTTTCAATGAGTATGGAACGGCGGTATTAGTGATATCCTGCGAGGTTAAACCAAAATGTAAAAACTCTTTGTATTCTGATAATCCTAATTTATCAAATTCTTTTTTCAGGTAATACTCAACCGCTTTTACATCGTGGTTGATAGTTTTTTCAATCTTTTTTACCTTTATGGCATCTTGAAAAGTAAAATTGCGGCAAACAGCTCGTAGGTCATCGAAACGGTTTTTATCGAAATTTTTTAATTGGGGTAGCGGTATATTGCAAAGTGCAATAAAGTATTCTATTTCCACAAAAATGCGGTAATTAATCAAGGCAGCCTCTGAGAAATAAAAAGAAAGACCCGCTAAATATTTCCTGTAACGTCCGTCAACAGGAGAAATTGCACTAACTGAACATAATTCCATAGTA
>JAIORT010000007.1 GCA_021107975.1 Bacteroidales bacterium
TGTTTCCCTCTCTTTACAATCCCAGCATTTCCGGTCCTTGTTCAAACACTATGTCAATAGGAATACCAGCTTCAGACAGACGATCCAGATCAGCTTGTAATCCAGGGTTTATAACACCCATTTTTTCAACAAACTTTTTGGCTGCTGCATAGTCACCATCTCCCTGTATATTAAGAACAAGCTGAGTAAGTTCAGTGGCAGCTTGTTTCATCTTTTCAAAATTGATGGAATAAGTTCCGTCTTCATTTTTTGTGAAAGCACCTTTTTCTTTAAAGAAGTTAAATCTGATTATATTGGCTTTGCCATGAGAGCCACCAATACCAAAACGAACCGAACGAAAAATACTTGCCATAAAAGTAACGTAGTTATTCATCACGTCGGTTTCGGGAAATTCACCCATCTCGTGGAGCTTGGTAACAAGATAAAGACCCAAAATATCGGCTTTGCTTTCTTCAATTGCCGAATATTGTTCTTTTAATGCTTTTCTAACCGTTCCCTTGCCATCAATAGTATTTTTAATACCCATTCCATGTGCAACTTCATGGAACATTGTATTGGCGAAGAATGCATCGAAGGAGATGTATTTCCTTTGATCTTCAGTTATAAGTACATCGGAAATCGGTACCAATATTTTGTCAAACTTGGCTTTCATAGCATTCTTCAACTGCAGTTTACGTGATCCTTTCTTCAAATGAACCTCCTCATCGTTTGGCAGGTTTATGGCAATGGTTTTTCCAGCCATGTTACAATCGCCGGCATAGTAAACCACATCGTAAGCATTCAAATCAGCATTCGAGCCGGGTATTTCCTGTTTATAAACCGGGTCAACAGGAAGTTCTTTCTGAAGCTGTGGAAGGTATTTGGCATATTTCGAGAGCTTGGCGCTCCACTCTTTATCTTTTATCAGTATAAAAGATTCGTTAGCTGCCTTGTATCCGAATAATTGATCTGTATAACTTTCAATTGGTCCGATTACAAGATCAACATTATTATCTTTCATATCCATCCACGCAAGATCGCTCGGCAGGTAGTTGTCGGTTAACAGAGCCTCAGACCGGAGTTGCAGGTAATGAGCAAACTCTTTGTCTCCTGCCAGTTTAGAGGCTTCTTTCAGTAATTGAGCCGCTTTGGTAACCCAATCTTTATAAGCCTCGTGATACCAAACTATCTCCAGTCCTCCATTCTCATTTCTTTTTATAAGTGTGTAAAGACTTGTTTTATCCGGATTATCAAAAGCTTCAAATTCTTCTTTCGACATGTCGTGTGGATAAAATTCAGAACCGGCAGGTTTTTCCCCATAACCTTCGATAAACGGCTTGAGATTGTCAAGTTCATCCCAGGGTCCGTAATTGATTATAGCAAATTCTTTCGTAGCCGGATCCTCAATCGTTGCAAGAAATTCTTCCTTATTACCTATATTTTGCAACCAGAAGATATCGTCCATCAGTTTGGCAGCTTCAAACAAAAGTTTGAGCATTTCTTTTTCATCATCGCTCAAATGCGAAATATCAGCCGTAAGCTTTACAGGTGCGTACTCATTCACTTTCTTTTGCATTTCGGTAAGTTCTGATGATTCCGATTTTTTTTGAGTTGCGTTGTCACAACCTGATATAACAATTATCAGGGCTGACACTAATACTAAACTTAAAATTCTGTTGATCATTCTATTATAATTTAGATGGTTTGAATATTTTTATGGCGAAAGTAAATATATTTTTATTGACAGATAGGAAATCAGGTAAATATTTTTTATAAATAACTTCCCTATCCTTTTAACTACACCCACTTTGTTACCAATACTCTTTTTTTATATCCATTTATACTAATGCAACCATTTAATATGACTTCTTGTCTTTGAATTGTATTTAGGTGTTTTATGCCTGTATCTTTTTCAGAATGCGTTCTTTATGTGATTATGATTAAAATCCTTTACTGAAAAAATTGGTAAATACAAATAAAGTTTGTAATTTTACACGTTTTTTAAAATGGTTGATTTTTAATTATTTACAACTAATACGTGGGTTTTTTCAACCCGATAAGGGTTTACTTCAACTTATAAATGTATTCTGAAGAAGAATTAATAGATCAGTGCTTACAGAATAATTCACGAGCACAAGAATCTTTCTACAGGCGCTTTGCACCTAAAATGTATGGTGTATGCCTTCGTTTTGCCAAAAATAAAATGGAGGCTGACGATATTCTTCAGGAAGGATTTATTAAGGTTTATTCAAACCTTAAAGCTTTTAGAAATGAAGGTTCTTTGGAAGGCTGGATTAGAAGAACAATTGTAAATACTGCGATCAATTTTTATAAAAAGAACGCTAAGTATTTAAAAGATATTGAGATTGAGAAGGCTGAAATTATGCTGAGTATGAATGAAGGAGCATTGGATAAGTTATCAGTTAAAGAATTGTTATCACTGATCAAAAAATTACCATCGGGATACCGCATGGTATTCAATCTGAATGTTATGGAAGGATATACGCATAAAGAAATCAGCCAGTTATTAGATATTTCGGAAAATACATCTAAATCGCAATTATCGAGAGCAAGACAAACATTGCAGCGGAAATTAAAAGAAATTAGCAGCATTTAGCATTAATGAGCAAAAATTATAAAAATATTGATGACCTTTTCAGGGATAAGTTCAAAGATTTTGAACCGGATCCTCCCGGCCATGTATGGGAAAACATCAAACAAAATATACATGGTCAAAAGGGTTCAAATCCCGGCAAACCTTTCACAAAAGGCGGGATTGCCGGTATTTCTGCAGTTCTGATTGTTGCCGGCTTGTTCATGCTTTATCAATTTGCAGGTTCATCTGACGAAAACAGACAGGTTAATGTCGGTAACAATAATTACCCGGCATTCGATAATAACGAAAAAAATTCAGTTGATAATCTGTTAGCTTCAAAAACAACACAAGAAACCAAAGATAATACAGCAACACCCGACTTAAAAAATATAAGTGACGGATCAGAAAAGAACATCAGGCAGAGTAACAAGGTTCAGAATACTCAAACCACTGTTAATAACTTTAAAGAACCTGAACTTACGATAGAAGATAATAATAATAAGAAAAATAATACATCTGTTGGAAATTTACAAAGTATCACGGAAAATAATCCTGATAAATCGACAATCATAGCGGATATTGCTGATAATCAATTATTGATTCCCGGAGAAGATTCAGATCTTCTGGCTATTGATGATAAAAACCAAAACAGCAATAATTCTGATGAATTAAGTCAGATTAAAAACAAAGGTCCGGCTGATATGTCGGAACAGGAAAGTGAGACCGGTTTAGTCAATCCTGGAAGCCCTGATATAAGAAGCGATTACGGGAAACCTGGAGATTTGCTGTTCGGTTTATATTTTACACCGGAAATGATTTTTTATCCTTCAGACAATAAATTAACTAATTATTGCTATTCGTTAGACCTTAACGGAATTTACAGGTTTTCTTCAGGTTATATGATTCAAAGCGGGTTAGGTATTGCAAGGTCAACCGACGATGGAAATTATAAGGTTGACTATAATGAATTCCTTGGAACTTATGAAGACGTTTATGATATAACGTTCGATACAACTCAAAACGGATTTGCACCTATTTATCATACGGAAACAGTATCTGTTTATGATTCAATTACTCATATTACTATCACTCCTACTAAAAACCGCTATACGTATATTCAAATACCTTTATTCTTCGGTTATGGTAACCAGTATAAACGATTTGGATGGTTTGTAAAAGGAGGACCATCATTGTCAATACTCATTCATGAAAATAAACCTGACGTAAATATACCTTATGAATATTACAAAATACTTAATGTTGAAAATGAAGTACCGGCAAGAATAAAAACATATTGGCAATTTGCATTTTCAGGTGGAGTATCGTATAGATTAAGCAATCATTTAAGCATATCGCTCGAACCGATGATCAAATACTATTTGAATTCTGCTTACGAAAGAAATAAGATGGAAACGAAACATCCGTATTCGTTTGGTTTAAGAACCGGTTTTTTGTTGAATTTTTAAATGACACGAATAAAAATGAAGAATATAAATAAATATATAATAAACTTTATAAACCGTTGGTTTTTAATATTACTGTTACTTTCGGTTACATCATCTGCTTTTTCTCAGGGCTTTGGCGAAAAAAATATAATATATTTAATCGGACAGGTAACAAACAACCAAAACGGCGCACCCATTAAAGGACAGGAAATATTTATAGTTGCCGATACTACTTATAACACACATTTTCATTATACGAATACAGTATTTACTGATAAAGATGGATTTTATTACGATACTATAGCAACTTATGATTTAAAAGGCGCTTTAAAGGTTTATACTTATGATTACCTGAATGTATATCATGATACAACAGTTTATTTCCGGTTTAACTGGAGCGACGAAAATATTCTGTTTGCCAATTTTTTATTACCCGTTGAATTATCTTCTATTTCGTACCAGGCAAACTTTAATTATATATCTGACCCTTCAGGGCATAATCCTTTTGAATTTCAGTTTTTTGATAATACAAATTCTAATCAGGTAATTTCATGGCATTGGAATTTTGGTGACGGAAATTTTTCATGTCAGCCTAATCCATTACATGAATATACCAAACAAGGTCTTTACAAAGTAAAATTAACCGTTCAAATACAACCCAATCCACATTGCAAGCCTTATGTAAGCTCAATTATTAAATTTGTTAATGTAACTACAAAAGAATACCACTATATAGGCGGTCATATTATAGCCGGCTATTTTCCTATCGACTTAGGTATAGCATATTTGTATAAAATAAATGGTAAAGAAATAGTACTGATAGATACAACAATATTCAACGATACTTTAGGTTTTTATTTGTTTCCCCAGGTAATTGAGGGTCAATATTTTGTTAAAGCCGATCTTGATCCCAATTCTGTATCGTTTAATCAATACATGGCTACATATTACAGTGATAAACTATTTTGGACAGAAGCTGATACTATTTTTCATAACGCCCCCAACAATGAGTATGACATACTATTGGCACCCGTAGGCCAGTATATTACGGGACCTGGTAAAATATCAGGAACTATATCTTATGGTTTTGACCCGGATAAGAAATTCTTTCCGGCTTTTAATGTTGAACTTTTGCTGCTTAACCAAAATAACGAACCGATTATATGCTGCCATTCTAATGAAGAAGGAGAATTTGTTTTCTGTGATCTGGGGCTAAGTTCTTACAGAGTCCATGCAGAAGTAACAGGAAAATATACTTATCCGGTTGATGTTACACTTAATGAAAATAATCCTGAGGTTACTAATGTTGAAATTACTATCAGTACTACGGTTAATGGCGGTGTTAACGGAATTGAAGATATTGATTGGATAAATAATATCGGTGAAATATATCCCAATCCAGTTTCAGATGTTTCTAATCTTGATATAAATCTCTCTGAAACTGCCGA
>JAIORT010000602.1 GCA_021107975.1 Bacteroidales bacterium
ACTGCTGCTACCCATTGCACCGGAGAAAGAATTTTTCCGTTTACAATGTAATCGAAAAATATGGCAGAGATAGGAAAGAAAAGTTCACAAATTGTAGCGATAATCGCCCTTATCCGTACCAAGCCATAATAAAAAAGGAATATAGCGCCTGAGCCGGTTGTAAATGCAATGATGAGAAAAAACATCCAGTTTTCGTTAGTTGTAACTGAAAACTGATTGAATTTTCCTGCAACAGAGACGAATATCAGCATGATAAGTAAAGTAAAGCCATACCTGTAAAAAGTACTTGTGTAAAAAGAATATTTCAATAAGATTTTTTTACTGAATACTGTGGAACATCCAAAGGAAAAAGCAGCTAACAAGGAGTATAAAGCTGCATAAATAGTGTTGGCTCCTGTATTAAAATCGGGTAGGTTGAATCCGAAAACAAGAAAATAACTGGCAACAACGGCAACGGATGCCCAAAGTATAAATTTATTTTTTAATCTTTCTTTTAAAAGAAAAACCGCTAAGGCTATTGCAAATACCGGCTGAAGTTTTTGCAACAGGACAACTACGGTAAGATGCCTGAAATCTATAAGGAACAATGCTTTTACGATGGCAAGTGTTCCAATGGCTCCACCGAGAAGCGCTACAAGGAAAAACGTGAGATAATCCTGAGATGTGAACGATTTTAAATGCCTGTACTCTTTATGAAGAAAAATATTCATTATCAGGAATGGAATCAGGTGCAGGACAAAAACCACATAAACAACGTTAAGATTATAAAGACGCGGTGTAAGCACCACTCCGTCAAATCCCCACATTATTGAAGCTAAACTTACGGCAATAGCACCTATTATGGTTTTTTTACTTTTCATTCTTAAATCATTCCAAATATGAGCTCAGTCTAAAAAGCCCTTTTTCGCCACTAAAGCACCAAATCACAAAATCCCACCAAAGTTATCTGATTTAAATTCAATGTTTTGTGTATTTTAGTGCCTTGGTGTTTTTGTGGCATTTTTTATTTCTTTTGCTTTTTAGAACAAACTCAAATGTATTTTTACTTCTTGCTTATTATATTTAGAATCAGATTCGTCAAATTTAACTTGTATTTTGTAAATATCACCTTCCTGACTTAAAATTTTACCGTTTTTAATTTTGTCAATTTCCCAGTTGTTTGCATATACTTCAAATGTTTCTGTTGCTCCGCTTTGAGCTTCCAAAGAAACAAAATATATGTTGTTTTCCAATCCGTCACCGATTATTCGTAAACCTTTGGACTTGTCCCCGGGATTGGGTCTGTTTATAATTGGTAAAACTTTAATCCCTTTTTCAATCGAATATTCAAGAATTATTTCTTTATCAATGTTAATTATTGCCGGTTCTTCAGTGTCCAGGTTCTTAGGTTCAAGATTTCCTGTTGCTGTTAATTGTTTGATAATTGTTCCTTCGGGGAAAACCGGATTAAATATTAATTTTAAAGACGAAGGTCCTTTGTGAGTAAAGTGATAAGTAACAATATTATTTTTCCTTTTTTTCTTAAAACTGACAAAGTGGTTCTCTATCCTGATGTTTTTTACCTGAACGGAATCCCAGTTTGCCGGAAACTTTGGTGATAAGAAAAGTGTATGGTTTAAAGCATCGGGGTTAAGCCCTAACAAGCCTTCAATAGCAGGCTGTAAAACCATAGTTTCCGACCAGCACTGGTGCCTGCAAACACCGGAAGGTTCGTAAACCTCACCATTCATAACCTCTTCAACAAAGCCAAGTCCCCAGTTTTGATATATTAACAGGTTGTTCATAATATGAGAAAATCCCTGGATGTAATTCCCGTTATTGTATTCAGCTAACGCTGTCCACCCGGTATATAACGGCCATACACTTCCTGTATGATACCCTTCGGGATTAAAAAGGGAACTTTCTTCTTTTACGATTCGGCAACCCCAGTCGGAAGTAAATCCGTTTTTTGCAAACTCAGTAATAACAGGCACAGCTTTGTCCTTTTCTATCTGACCGAAATAAAGCGGAATAGCAGGCATTATCGTAGGTTCTGTATGATATGTTTCATCAATAAATTTACCATGATAAAAAAACTGTTTTTCTTCATTCCAGAAATCATTATTAATAATTTCTTTAACTATTTCTGCTTCTTTCTGATAGAGTTTCATTTCATCCGTTAAATTTAGTGCATTTGCCATGTAAGCAGCTTCATCGAGTGCGGCTGCCCAGCATGAAGTAAGGTAAAGCGAGGAATGAGAGCCGAATAAACTTCCGCCTTCCACCCATCCATGACCAACGTTAGTGTTTTCAATCAGATGGTCACCATCTGTATCGGTTGAAAAACAAAAGTCAATAGCTTTTTTTATGTTTGTCCGGCTTTCTCTGATAAAATCTATATCGCCGGAATGTCGCAGGTATTTACCCGCCAGGATTAAGTAAAGAGGTGTTGCGTCAGAAGCATCGTAATGCACAAATCCCGATGTGCTTACTTCGTGATAAATTTTTCCATTCAAATCCTGGAGTTTTTGATACATTTCGAGAATAGCCTTTACTTTTTCAAAATCACCGTAATCTAACAAAGCAAAGCCACTCCATTCGCCATCCCTGCCAAAATACCAGGCATATCCGGGTCTGCCACAAATTTTATGTCCCCCGCTCCAGCCTGAGTTGGTGGTTGAATAACCGGCTACCAGCGATTTGCCTAATCCGGGCGTGTTAACAAAAAAGCGGTCGGTTGCTATAAGCGCCCATTTATATCCTTCATTAAATGTGCTGTCAGGAGTAATTATTTCCAAAGAACCCGACAGGAACTCCCGGTAGTAATCTTTTGTATTGTTACAGATTTTTTGTGGGTTTGAAATAGCTTTAATATAATTATTTATAGTTTCTTCCTGATTAACATTGCTTGCCGATATAACAATGTCGAACTGTTCGTCTTGTTCAAGTTTGAAAAGGAAAAGACCGGCTGCCTGAAAATCGTCTGAAGCTATTACATTGACATCAGTATATTTTTCTCCGTTTGTGCCTTCATACCAGGTAATTGGGAAATTTTCATACTGTCCGATAACCTGATATTCCGGTTCTTTGTTAGTGCCGATAAAACAGGAAAAGTCCCGGCTTTCATCGGTTATTAGCATCCCGTTTAATGCAATATTATAAGAATGTCTTATCGTTTTAAATACTTTTTCCGAATAAGGCCACATGAGCCTTAAATTACTTTTGAATTTTATAAACATTTCTGAAGGCTTTTCCCCTTTATATTCATAATGTATTACTCCGACAGGCTCAATGATTGAAGCTGAAATTATTTCTTTGATAACACTGTTTTCGAAATTGTATATCCGTGTAAATGATTCCGGTCTCACTTCAATTTTTGGAAACATGTTATTCAGCCAGATAACAGAATCAATGTTTTCGAATTTAATACCGGCTTCATAATCCCTGAAAGCCATAAACGGATGTGACCAGACTTCATCAATCCCGCCGTTTTCTTTTCCCATAATAAGCATTCTTTGTCCTGCCACGTCCCAGTAATTTTCAGTTGCCTTTTCCTTCGATAAAAGCATATTATCTTTATGCGTAACCCAGGGTTTAGGTTCTCTTTCAAGAAATTCAGGATATTCCGATTCAAAGGGAATAACAGTCTGCTCATAATATGTCCAGTAATAAACAGGAATGTCTGCTTTTTCAGAAACCAAATAATCAATTGCGTTTGTGATGAATAATTCGAGGTGTTGTCTGTTAAGATTAGGCTGGCTAAAGTATGTATAAGCCCCGACAGCGAGCACTTTTCCCTGGTTAACATTGTATTCGATAATTAGCTTTTTATTTTCCCTGATAAAAATATAATCCCAGTCAACTGCAACAACTGCTCCGTTTTGAGGAATGTTATCTTCAAAATAACCGGTTTGTCTGACAACAGTATCCTTAATGGGTTTAAAAATATAAGCTCCTCCGTTTAATCCTTCAAAAACCGGATGACTTCTGAAAGCATGTAGTCCGAGCTTGCGTCCGTAACCTGTGTCTTTGCATTTTTTATACCTTGTTTCAGGAGGATTCGGTTCAATACCTAATTCATTGATGAAATTAAATGCATTAAGGGTTAATAAAAGATTCCCTCCATTCCCGACGTATTGATAAAGAATGTCAGTAAAAAGTTCCGGATAATCTGTTTCGGAAGTATCAGCGAAATGATACCAGATAACATCAAACCGCTCTAATTTTTCGGGTTCGGTAACATCTGAAAAATACAGCTTTTCTGCATTAAACTTATTGTTACTTTGTAAAAAATTAAAAGCTGCTTCAACTTCAGTATCGTTTGCCTCAAGATATTCAGAAGTAAGAAATCCGACCTGTACTTGCTGCGGATAAGCCCGTATTAAAGCGATTAATAATAGGCTAACAGTAAAAATGTGTCGTATGATATTCATTGTTTTAAGATTTTTGAGTCAGGCAAAAATAGTCTTTCATAATCAATAAATAATTATTAGTAGAATTAATAAGCCGATTTACTTGACTTTTTACTGTTATTTTTTTATCTTAGCGGGAAATATTAATTTAAAAACTTAACATCATGAAAACACTTGGATATTTTATTATCGGACTAATTGTATTTCCGTGTATTATTCAGTTAAATGCACAGGGTGTTGATAAAAATTATAACACACAAGACAAAACCAGACAAACAAATGCTCAATCAACATCTGCTGTTGTAACAACAACATCCGAATCGGGAAGCACATCAGGTGCGGGTTATTTTGCTTTGAACCCTGAACTGGGCAAGGAAAGCGGCATATTTTTATATGAAGAATGGAAACCGGGAGTTGTAATTCTTAAGGATAAAACAGTTATAGACGACAGACTTTTAAGGTACAATATTTACTCCCAACAAATGCAGTTTATTTATAAAGGAGATACACTGGCTTTTGCAAAGCCTGAAGAAATCGAATCGTTAAATATTGATAACACGAAATTTATTTTCTCAAACTTCCAATATGATAATAAGCCGGTAAACGGTTACTTAGAAGTATTGATTGAAGGAGATTGCAGGCTATTGTTATTCAGAAGGATTGCCTATCGTTATATTGGTGATGATCCTGATGCCGGACAAACAGAAAAATACTTTATAGAGGAAAAATACTATATCCTGAAGGGAGATGCTCCTTTAACAGCACTACCTCAAACCAAAAAAGATATTATCGAAATATTATCGGATAAGGAGGCAGATTATATGACTTATATTAAAGAAAATAAATTAAAGATCACCCAGCAGGCAGATTTAAAAGAACTTATCAGTTATTATAACAGTCTCTGACGAAATTGAAAATGGATATGTAATTTGTATCCTCTGCTTCGCTCTTTCGGATTTGTAATCCGAAAGTTAATATCCGGTGATTTGTTATCCATTTTTCTTTATAATAAATAAGGATTACAAATCCTGGTAATATAGTTCGGGATTACACATAA
>JAIORT010000848.1 GCA_021107975.1 Bacteroidales bacterium
TATCCCATTGGCCACCAGCAGGACCGCAGCCCCACATACACCAGTATCTCCCCCACCTTTGACCCCGGCAGCCGGGCCGAAATATCATAGACCTCATCCACAACAGAGCGCAGGTCACAGTCCCCTTTCTAGAACCCCTCTACCACATCAACTGGCAGGATATCCAGGTCCTCCTCTCAGTTGCCACTCGTTCGGATCAGGTAGAAAGCATCAATGACTGGATATCGGGCATCTGGAAGGATTATCCTGATATTATTCCACTGGGGGCCATGCATCCTGAACATCCGAACCCGGAAGCGGAGACCTGTGGAGGCGGCAGCTTGGAATAAAAGGAATAAGACTTCATGGCCCCGACCACGCCACCGTCGGAATAAATTCCGTGGCATCCTCAAGATGGAGGCCGGGTTGTGATGTGCGTGTAGATAGATGTGGGGTGGAGTATATAGGTCAAAGGTTTCGGAACTATGTAAAAGGTAACTATTCAGTCCATGAGTCGTATTTTTTCCACAACCCAACTGCTATCAAGACTGCTGCTGCCCCTAATAAGGATGAAAAAATTAGTGCAGCAAGAGCAAATGTTGTTGTCGGACTCTCGAAAAGTTCATAAAATGTGTGCATTAAAATTAAAATTACACTTATTATAATAACTTTAGATATATAATTACGGTCTGATTCTTTTTTTAATAACTCATGACTAAGCTCTATTCTTGTTTGATTGTCTCCATATTTTATATATTTTATTACTTTAGTGAAATAATTAACCGCGGGAGCCAAATATTGGTTGGATATAAGCCCAGTCAAATCTAAGAGTGCCAACGACAATATTATATATAAGATCAATCTAGATAATAATATAATATTATCGTTATTTTCATGACTAAAATCAAATATATAAAAGGAACTTGTCATAATAGAATAGACATCCGTTATTATATAACCACAAATAACAAAGAGAACAAAAAAATATACAAAAATTGGAATTATATAAAACAGATAAAAAGGTGACCATAAAATGGTTGTTAATAATGCTCTAATTTTCATAGATATTGTCCAATCTTTTTTAATGTTCTTTTGTATCTCATATCCACAATTCTTGCACTTAAACCCCCATTCCAAATACTCGAGTTCTCTTTTTTTGCATTTAGGGCATAAAAAATTTCCAGATTTTTCTTCATTCATTACTATTTACCCTTTGATATCTGAATCTATCTAAAATATTTTTATGATACCCTAACGCTATTAATATCGCATTTCTGTTAATTATCTCTTTATGATGTACTAATAGCGAAATCAGGTGTCTGGGAGTTAATAAATCGTTTTCCCAGATTTTGACCATATCTTCTGGTGGAGGTTCCCCAGTTAATATATTTTTCACTTCTTCAAGTTTATTTTGCAATTCTTTTCTCTTGCCCGCTTCTCTTGGATAATATGGCCGTTCTATGAGTTTAATCATCTTCGCGGGTATATTTTCTTTCACAATGACGTTACAAAATGAAATGAGTTTATCCTCGATATTCATGAGATTCACATCATTTAATTCATTTTTAGTCAATTGCTCTAATGCAATATTCTTAGATAGATTCTCCCAATATTCTATCATGACATTTGTATCTTTTATTATTTTTTTTACCACATCCCCACCAACATTCATCATACCAAGCGTTGCAACAACTACTCGAATCCTAAGCGACCCAATAACGAAGGAAGCATACAATGGTTGAACTGCGGGATTCCTATCCAATATTATTGGTAAATAATATCTTCCTAATACTACTAGATAAGCCTCTCCAGCAACAATGGTGGCATATATATCAGCCATGATCTCATCAGCAAGTATGTCAGCTATTAATTCATCAGGAGCATTTTTATCTTTTATAGTTTCTGGTAAGTATAAAGAAGCTAATGATGTATCCATGAGCATCTTTTGTATATTTCTGTGTATCGGTCCAAATTTTTTCACAATTTCACCAGATTCCATACTATAAGCTAAATGATAAGCTTCATGGGCTAATATGATCAAATATTCTAGATCATGTTCAGCATAACTTGGATGATGGATAATCAGTGGTGCGTGTGTAACAGCCCGATTTCTGAATCCAAATACGACGAGACCTTTATATCTAATAGCTTCAAAAATTATTAGCTTTTCGTTTTCTTTACGAATAATATATGTATTTCCTTTATCATTTATAACCCATTGTTCCTGTTTATCATTTTCTTTCAAAATGTTGGGATTTTTAGAAGTAATTATCTTTTTTTTCCGGAATATATCTCTTAAATTATCTGAAAAAACTTTTTTGTTTAGATTCTCTTCTTCTAATATTGCATCTATGCTAAATAAATACATATCTTCCTTAGTCTCTACATAATCCTTCATCAATGCTTCAGTCGCATTATGGATGAGTTGTATCCCTCCAAATTGTCTGCACGCAATCTCAGTTCCTAATGTTGGCTCGGATGCTACCACACCAACCAAACGATTAAGAAATCCATAATTTAACGCATTCAATATATCTGAAATATTTTCAATGTTATAATATAAAATACTTCGAAAGGCGGAGTGTCGTGCTATATTTTTTAGATTGGAATTATTTTTATCGGATGATTCGGTGAATTTATTTGCTTTTAATTGAATTGCTCCATCAATCGCATACTCGACAGATGATATTTGTGACTGACACTCTTCTATTCTTTCCAACAACCTTTTAAATACGTTGGTTGCTGGTAGATAGCCAATTGAGTGGTACAACTGCCATTTAACCTGCATATGCTTTGTACGAGCCTCTAATAAATTTGAAATTTCTCTTGCATGTTCAAACTGCGATATAATTATAAATCACATCCTAAAGATTAGTATCATAGCTGATCACGGTGGCTGTATCTTCGACAAAAGGCATATATTCAAGAATGTTAATAAATGTATGCAGATCTACAATATTTTTAAATCGCAAATCAATTGCCACATCGAAAAAACCAGGCCTAAACGATGTGTATGGGGGGCATTTTGCCATTGTAGAATCAGTTACTTTTCTGATACATAATCCATCTAGACCAATGTTTTCTGCGAGCTCTTTTATCCCATTCCAAATCTCTGAATTATAAGCATCTGGTCTAATTTTTATCATCATAGAACAGTTTAAACTAGGATAGCCTAAATCATCCAACAATTCAGGTTCTGATATTAAAAAATATGTATCGGATATGGATGGTCTATCTTGTTTTCGTAATTCGATCATCGTTTCTCTAATATCCTTGTAATTATCTCTTTTGATTATAACAATTACATCAAAAAGTCCAAATCCATGAAATATTCCTGCAGTATTATCATCTATAAATGACTTGTAAATATCTTGTAAATTTAAACTTTTTTCATCATTTAGGATAGTATTTATAGATGTAGGTTTGAATTTGATGTAGGCAATTAAAAATACTCCATCACAAGATTTTATTTTTTCGTCATCTATATAAATAGGTATAAGTGGATCAACCCAATACTCAAAAATTCTAAAATATTTATCAGGATATTTAGATCCATATAAATCAGCTACATCTTTACATTTACATTTAATTGACGATTCCAGATTCAATCGTGAACCAATATGCTCTTTTATTGATATTTTTTCTTTATCAAACTCAGCAACCCATTCACCCACTGCATTAACAGCTGGGTCAAGACGACTGTCCGATCGTACAAGGATTGCAGTGTCATGAATCCCAAATAACATCCACGAGTTTATATACTCTATTTTGTCCAATTTGGATTTCAGTTTTCCAAGATATCCCTCATCATGAAGTATACTATAACAATTATTTGAAATTAAAAATAAACCGTATATGTTTTTCCCAATTTTCATTATATTTATCCTCTCTAATTCTAAATTTATAATTAGAGATGGCTAAAATAACTATTATTATATTTTAATTCCTATAAAATTAAATTAATTTTGCATATTTAATAGTGCATTGCTAAAAACGAACGTACTATTGGCCCTTGCTCACATAACTCAACATTACCATTTTTGTCTATTAAATATTTCTTTTCACAGTTTGGACATGGAAATATAAGACCCCCCTTGCTAAAAAATTTGTTCGGTAGATCAATCTCTATGTCATGTCCATTTATGCATTCAAATGTTTTTTTCACTTTTTGTAACTCCACTACCATTTTAATTATTAGCATCATATCATATTTAATTCTGTTGTTTTCATGCTGACATTATATTTAAAAATTATGATTTAATATATGTTATCACTCATTATATATTTTTCCCCGAATATTCTATTATTCAGTCTTTTATTTGCTTAAAATTTTATGATAAATCAGTATCCACTACTAATTGATTGGTTGTGCATAATCTTTGGTTAACAGGTCACCGTCCCCTTTCCAAACCCTCCACCACATCAACAGGCAGGTCATCCAGCACCCTCCTCAAAGTATACGAGGCAAGGTACAGGTCATCTATGTACCCCATATACCCGAATACCGGCTCTGAAAGCACATCATAAGGCGACACAAAATAAGCAATCGCAGCCGTGATATGCTGCCTGTGTTCCCTGGTCAGCCCCCCGTATCCCAGCAGGTCATTCAGCAGCCTGAGGATATCAGGGGCCGCAATGATCAGCTCCCTGTGCTCCCCCTCATATCCGGCGACCTTATCCTCCAGGATATCCAGGTAATCCTCCAGCATATCCCCCCACCTGCCTCTAAGCCATCTCCTTCACAAGCCTCGCAATCTCATCACCCACATCAGAAGTACCGCTACTTCCGCCCATATCCTTAGTCAGCACCTTAGCCTCCTTAATATCCCGCTCAATAGCAGCCACAATAGCATCAGCAGCCCCCTTCTCGCCCATCTGCTCCACCATCATAGCCCCGGCCCAGATAGTAGCAATAGGATTAGCCCGGTTCATACCCGTATACTTCGGCGCACTACCATGAATAGGCTCGAACATACTGGTGCCCTCAGGATTAATATTACCACCCGGTGCCAGCCCAAGTCCACCCTGCACCATAGCGCCCAGGTCAGTGATAATATCCCCGAACATATTGGGCGTAACCACCACATCAAAGAACTCAGGGTCCTTCACGAACCACATAGTAACCGCATCAACAAAATTAAAATCAGTCGTCACATCCGGGTACCCGCTCGCAACAGACTCGAACTCCTCGCGCCAGAACCCGTAGATATCAGTGAGCACATTGGCCTTATCCACTGAGGATACGTGTTTATCGCGCCCCACAGCCAGCTCAAAAGCATACTTTATCACCCGCTGGGTCCCCTCCTTGCTGATCATACCGATCTGGTAACCAATCTCCTCGCTGTCAGTCTCGATATCCAGCCCGAACCTGGCATTATACAATGTGCGCTCCACCTCCAGCACAGCCTTGCTCTCGCCCCGCTTTGCCCTGCCGCCAATACCGAT
>JAIORT010000642.1 GCA_021107975.1 Bacteroidales bacterium
GATATATATCGGGAGCAAAATAAATATATTTATACTCAGCACTTTGCGTGTTTTGCGGTTCGTCTGCGAGCTTTGCGTGAACCATTTTTATCTCTTTTTATACTGGACTCTTATTTAAAACGAATACACTACTTCAGCAATTTTCTCAAGAATGGAATGTTGGGTTTCGATGGCGTTGCCCACAACTATAACGTCGGCTCCGGCTTTAAACCTGTCAGAAGCAGATTCGGCAGTTTTGATGCCGCCGCCAATAATCAAAGGAACTGAAATATTCTCTTTTACTTTTTCAATCATGCTTAAAGAAACAGAGTTCATCGCGCCACTGCCACCATCCATGTAAATCAGTTTCAGCCCAAGCATCTCACCTGCCATCGCTGTTGAAACCGCAATTTCATCCTTATCATTCGGAATAGGTAAGGAATTGCTCATATACGAGGCAGTTGTGGGTTTCCCACTATCAATAAGCATATATCCAGTCGGAAGAATTTCCAAATTACTTTTTTTAAGGTAAGGAGCAGCAATTACGTGCTTACCGATCAGCATGTCGGGATTTCTTCCTGAGATTAAAGATAAAAGCAGAATACCATCAGCTCTATAATTTATCTGAAGAATATCACCCGGAAAAATTATTACAGGAATATTACAATTATCTTTGATTACACTGATTGTAGTATCCATGTTGTCTTTTTCAAGCAAACTTCCACCCACTAAGAAATATGAAACCATCGTCTTTCTTGCCATGGTAACAAGGTCAATCAAACCTTTGCTATTGTATTTGTCAGGGTCAATTAGAACAGCAAATTGCTTGCGATTATCGGATATGGAAGAATATAGATTCATAAATCTTTTCTCAAATCAATTGAAATGCAAAAATAAAAGTAATGCTGTAAAAATATAAAATTTTTTTATATTAATCATTTTATTCATAGGAACCTAAAAACCTTTCAGCTTCGATGGCAGCCATACAGCCTGTTCCGGCTGCTGTTACAGCCTGACGGAAAACATGATCCTGTACGTCTCCGGCTGCAAATACTCCTTCGATATTTGTGGCTGTTGAATCGGGTTTGGTTTTAATATACCCGACCTTATTCATTTCAAGATAGTCTTTGAACATGTCGGAATTAGGTTTGTGCCCTATAGCAACAAAGAAACCGTCAATATCTATTTTCTTTTCTTCGCCTGTTTTAACATTCGTCAAAATTACTCCGGTAACTTTTTTTGCAAATCCTTCTGTTTCACCAATAATTTCTTTTGGAATATGATCCCAGACAACTTCAATGTTTGAAGTATTTAATACTTTATTTTGCATTGCTTTGGAAGCACGGAGTTCATTACGCCTGTGAATGAGATAAACCTTACGGCATAGTTTTGACAGATAGGTTGCTTCTTCTGCTGCCGTATCGCCACCTCCAACAATAGCAACATCTTTTCCTTTGTAAAAATATCCGTCGCAGGTGGCACAAGCAGAAACACCATAACCATTATATTCGGCTTCGGAGGGTAATCCCAGCCATCTGGCAGATGCGCCTGTGGCAATAATAATCGTATCAGCAATAATAATTTTTCCGTCATCAGTTTTAGCCGTAAAAGGTCTTTTAGAAAGATTCACCTCGTTGATGATTCCCCATCTGATGTCAGCTTCAAATTTTTCAGCCTGCTTTTTAAACTCCTCCATCATTTCCGGTCCGTTCGTACCCTCAGGATATCCCGGAAAGTTTTCCACGTCAGTTGTTTCGGTTAACTGACCGCCGGGTTGTAATCCTTGGTATAAGATAGGTTTCAGGTCAGCTCTTGCGGCATAAATAGCTGCTGTATAACCTGCCGGTCCCGATCCTATGATCAGGCATTGGGTTTTATCAATATTTTCTTCGCTCATTTTATATTGCTTTTATATGTTTACTATTTACGATTTGATTTTGCCCGTGTGTCTAAAATTATGCCAACAGTATTAAATCGTTTAATTGTAACAATTTGATTGTTTGGCAAAGAAAACAAAAATATGTCAATCTGTCTTGTTTTTAAATAGGTAAATAGAATTCTTTATTTGGAATTTTATATATATCTTTGCAACTTGTTTTCGGGGTGTGGCGCAGTCCGGTTAGCGTGCTTGACTGGGGGTCAAGAGGTCGGGAGTTCGAATCTCCCCACTCCGACAGAAAAGGGTTGATGAAAGAATTAGCCCTTTTTTTTATGATTATCAAATTGCACAGTCCGGTTAGCGCGTCCCGACACGGGTGTCGGGAAGGTCGTCCGTACGGACCACTCCGACAAAAAAATCAAGCAGTTACAAAATATTAAATGTAACTGTTTTTTTATTTGCACGCCATTTACACTCAAATGTGAATTTTCCTTTTATGGTTTTGTAATTTGTAATACTAATAAGATCATTTTCTTTTCTACTCATAAAGGTACAAATCTCCACCGTTTATTTTATCTTTGTCTATTTATCTTTTTGAAGTTATAATCAGCCTACGAAAAAGAAATAAAATTGCAAACCAACAAAATCGGATTTAAACTTTGAAAAATGAAAGGAATAACGCAATTACATCAAGGAAAAGTTTGGATAGTTTCGACTATCCGGAAATCCCGGATAGTTGACTTATTAAGTATCTTTAAGGTTGTAAATTATTACCTTAGAAGCGCAAAATTTGGTATAGCAAAATACGATACCAAAATCTTGAAGTCACAATTTGTGACTTCAAGTTCATAAAATAACCGATCGTAAAATGCGACCACAAGATTCAAGCAATGACTGATAAACACCTATCGCCTTATACCTGCTTGCCGATGTTTGGGATCTATTGGTAGCAGCAGGCTTCATCCCTAAAAGCTTTCCGGGTTCAGCATGACCCTTTGCTGTAATTTTGATCGTTATATTTGGCGGGCTCCTTACCGAGCTAACTTTTATTATTCGTTGCGCAATGACTGCGAAGGGTTCACAAGAGCCGTTTTGATGGTATGGTGGCTGATGGTAGCAAGTGCAATGGCAAGCGCGATGAAAAATCCAATCAGGAAATCGGTTACCTGAAGATTGATCCGGTAATGATAGTTTTGCAGCCAGTTATCCGCTATCCAATAAATAAAGGGCATGGCTATAGCCGTTGAAATAAGAACCATGATCATAATCTCTTTAGCCACCAAAAACCAGATGTTTTGAATTGAAGCACCAAATGTTTTCCGAACACCAATTTCTTTGGTTCGCTGCTGAACGGTAAAGGAGGTCAATCCATACAAACCCAGGGAAGCAATGAGTATGCCCAGTATGGTAAATAGGATTGCCAGTTGTGCATTTTGCTTTTCTTCTTTATACAAGCGTTCAAAATCCTCATCCATGAAAAAGTATTGCATGGGATCGTTATTCGTAAAGGAACCCCATACTTCTTCTATTTTTTCAATGGTGCCTGCTGAAGTTGTCGGAGACAACTTTATGCTGATATAACCCCAGTTTATGTCGTCGTTCTTGAACCGGAGGATGTAGGGCGTGATGCCACTCCTGAGCGACTCATGGTGAAAATCCTTTGCTACACCGATAATTGGCATATAAGTAACTTCATCCGATTCATTATCTATGATCATAAAACGGATGGAAAAAGGATCATCCATCAAAAAGCTGCGAACAGCATTTTCATTAACAATGCAGGCATCCTTGTCTGTGGTGAAAGATGGATCGAAAAACCTTCCGGATGATATTTTAATACCATAGGTTTCAAGGTAATCAAAATCCACCCAGTTGGTCTGGAGTAAGTATGACTCCTCAGTCCTGCCTTTAATCATATAGCCGTTATTGTTGTTGTTATGTCCGGGAACCGCCGTAGATGAAGCTACATTAACAACATCAGGGATTTTTCGCAGCTCTTCTTTAAAACTTTTAATTTTATTACCGATTGTACTTGCACGCCGGATCACCAGTACATGTTCTTTGTTAAATCCTAAATCTTTATTGAGCATAAACTGAATCTGCCTGAACATGATCAATGTACCTACGATCAGGATGATTGAAATTGAAAATTGCAAAACCACCAGGATACACTTCAGCTTTCCGCTTCCACGGTTACCAATTCGCATCCCTTTTAATACCATGTACGGATTAAAAGAAGAAAGATAGAAAGCCGGGTAACTACCGGCTATGATCCCGATAATTGCTGAACAAATGATCATTCCCGGAATGGTGTACCAGTTGCTCAGATAACCAACTATTAGATTAATCCCCAGAAGTTTATTGAAGTAGGGCAGGGATATTTCGGTTATTAAAATGGTAAAAAGTAAGGCAAAGAGAGATAGTATAATGGTTTCGACCAGGAATTGACTGATGAGTAAACCCCTGGTTGAGCCGCTGACTTTTTTTATTCCGACCTCTTTTGCCCTCCTGGATGCCTGTGCCGTTGACAGGTTCATAAAATTTATGGAGGCAATCACAATAATAAGAACGGCAATACTTCCAAAAATCCACAGATATTTCGGATCGTTGGCAGATTTCAGATCCTGATCAATGGACGGGTCTAAGTGGATGTCGGTCAGTTTCTGTAAATACATGTTGTATTTATTTCCCTGTGCCAAAAATTCTTGTATGGATATGCCAAAAAACCTGGATACTTCCGGACCCACATATTTTACGATCATGTCAGAAAACCTGTTATTTGCAAGTTCAGGTTCTGTATTGGAATGTAAAAGCACATAAGTGTTAAAACTATTGGAAAGCCACTGGTTGTCGTCAGCCCTTGGATTTGTCATAAAAGATCCGATGACATTGGCATTGAAATGTGTTGTCTCCGGAATATCTTCCATAACACCTGTAACCCTGTACATGGTGCTGTCATTACCGATTTTTAGCATTTTATTGATGGGATCTTCCTCGCCGAATATTTTTTTGGCAGTTGTTTCGGAAACAACCACCGTATATGGCTCGTTTAGAACGAAATCCTTTTGACCCTGCAACAAGGAGATAGAAAAAAAGTTAAAAAATGAAGAGTCGGCTTCAATAAAGGCTTTTTCCGTAAAATGATGATCCTGGTATTTAATGACTGTTTCTCCCCAACCATTTATCCTAAGAAAGTCCTCTACCTCAGGAAACTCATTAAGCATGGTAGGTCCTATGGGAGATGCTGTTGAGGTAACTGTTACTTCCTGTCCACTTATTTTTCCGTTCAAAATAACCCTGAATATCCGATCTTTTTTTTCGTTGTACTGATCATAGCTTAGTTCATATCTGATAAAAAGCACAATAATCAAGCTGCATGTAAGTCCAATCGCCAACCCGAGGACGTTGATGAATACATAAGCCTTTTGCCTTTTGAATGCCCGGAAACTATATTTTAACAGGTTCTTAATCATACAATGGCGTTTTTATGATGTGTGTATAATA
>JAIORT010000756.1 GCA_021107975.1 Bacteroidales bacterium
GCAAATATCCCATCGTCATTAGTAATTAATATCAGTGGTTTTTTCATAAATATTTTTTTCTATCAAAAATAAAATTATTACAGACTATTTATTATCAAAAATTACAAGCTTATAATTGTATCTGTTATTATTCGTAGTAATTACTGAAACAATGTAAGTACCATGTTTAATGATTTTAGTATTGATACCTGAATAATTATCGTACACATTCTCAACAACTAATACCTTTTGTCCATGTTGATTAATAATCTCAATATCTTTAATTGTTGTTGACGTATCAGTTAAATAACAGGCTATAAAATCGGTTGCTGGATTTGGATAGATATATACTTTTTGATCTTTATGTTTATCAATGATGTTTGAGTCATGGTCAAAATATACGGCTCCAATATCTGTTCTGGTTCCGTCAGGATCCAATGGAAACAAAGGATCGCCTGCATCAATACAAGGTGAGGTTTCAAGAAGGCTGAAATCAAAATCATCAGCATTTTTAAATTCCGGATCAGCATTAATATTTTCTTCGCCCGGTATAGGTTCAGTATCCGATAAGGAATATGCAAAGCTTATAGTTGAGTTTTCGTACAATTCATAAACTGCTATTTGCGATCCGGAGAGAATGGAATTTTCAACAATTGCATGCCCACCGGAATTGGGTTCATTTGAATAATGAAAACACCGGATTGAAACTTCATTATTATACAAAGTGTTATGATCAATATTTGCGATTGCTTCGGAATGAACCTGGATACCGGCTTCACACCCTGAAACTATATTCCATTCAACATCTGCATTTGACCACTCTCCTATCGAAATCCCCATACTAAGGCAATCGAAAACCCTGTTCCCTGAAATCGTAACATTTGACGAGCCTGTTCCTATATCTATGCCATCATCTGTAGTTCCAATAATGGTATTGTCTTTTATAAGTCCGTATTGTATTTCATCACAATCAATAACGTCAGTTTTCCCTTCGCCCAGAGCACCATATATAAGGCAATTTTGTATAGTTGTATTCGCATGATGAATACTAAAAATATCACCGTACAAATAAGGGCAAAAGTGAAATGTACAATTTTTCACCTCAACCTTACCACCATCGGTATAAATAGCAGATTTACAATCCAAAAATTCTGTATAATCCAATTTAATAATTCCATCGGGAGAATAAATTGCACCCCAGTATTGATTTTGATTTGCAGGTCTGAAAACAACCGGCTCCGATAAAACACCATTAGTTATAAGTTGGCCGTTGACATGAAGGCTGTCTCCATTAGTAATGAAAATATGTATTCCTGATTCAATTGTTAAGGTAGCATCAGGGTTAATAGTAAGATCTCCCTGGGTCAAATATGCTTCACATTCAGTAAGTATCATATCCTCAGAAATAACCGGAGGCAAAAAGCAATAAGATGCAAATCTTGCATTTAAAGTTTTATCTCCTTCAAGTGTAACTGTAATCGTATCATTCATAGAGTAACCTTGCCATTCAAGGAAAATATTGGGATTATTAGGGACTGCAACAATCTGTATCGGAATACCTTTAAAGTATTCCCAGTTAACTCCCTCTTCCTTGTATTCAATATTATTGATATATATTTTACCAAGTTCAGGATTATTAATATTTATTGTTAAATCGGCAGTTCCATTCAGATTATAAAAATCCATTACATATTCCCTTATTTTATCATGTGCTACATTATTATAACCTCTCAAGGCATCAATATCTTCATACCAATCATTTAATGATTGTACTCCGCAATTTCCCTGGTAATCACATTCATCTTTCCATCGCGTACTATGTGCAGGTATTTCATTTTCAATAATATTTGCAAGGGAATCAATAATATGAATAACTCTGTTTTGCTCAAATGCCGAATTCATAAAGCCGGATAACCTGTTTAACAGAGTATTTCTGAAATCTTCGTTTTGATTTAAATGAGTGAAAAAAATATCTGTTGTATCAATATCGCGAAGCACATTATACGTATTGAGATAATAATAAGTCATCCCTCTGTCAAGATCATAAAGTAGCCATCGCCATTTTGCATTCTCCGTTTTCTCCCTCCATACTTTAACATTATGATGCCAGCTTCCATTTGAGAAAAATATATTACTTGCAACAAAATCTATATAATTTTCTACATCAATTAAATCTTTAACAGTATTATAATTCTCATCAATACTTAAATCATTGCTGTGAATAAAACTAAGCATATTGCTAAACTCAGTAGTATCTCCTTCCAGAGCTACTATCGTTGTATCACGCAAATCCATAAACATCAGGTCAACATTATTAGGGGCAACGTTATAGTAAGTAGCAAGAAATCTTTCATTTAATTTTTCACGAATATTATGGATGCCAAAATAATCGCCATTAATAAATACCACCGAAGGATTGTACGCCTGGTAATCAAGATTTAACTGGTCTTTTATAACAGAGTGCATCAAGGCATCACGTAACATTGTATATGGCCAGTCATCACTTGAACTTCGCAAAAGAAATGAATAAAATTCATTTGTTTCTCTCGAATCAAATAATTGATAGTCCAGAGGAACATCGGGGAAAACAGCGAGGGATTTTTGCGGATAAAATATTGCAGAATTTCCAAAAAGCCTGATATCGGCATCAATTGTAAAACCGGGTTCATGATCTTTATCAAAATATTCAATCGTTGTACTCCTCTCCCAATACCTTCTGTCCCCAATGTTTTCGTCAACATAAATACCAATAAGCGTATCCCACAAAAATTCAGGATTTATTACAAGTGAGACTACTGAAAGCTCTGTACTTTCATTAATAAAATAAGATTGAGACCGAATATTACCAGGTAATAAATTTTCTTTAAAAGCGCGTGCCTTAATTACTACAGTTGAATCAACAGTAAAGGGTGTAGTAAAAAGTTGAGAATTTTGTGTGGGCACAGACCCATCAGTTGTATATCTTATCTCAACATTCGAAGTTGTAGTATAAAGATTCAGATATTGACTACTTGAATAAAAACCAGATGCAATGGAAAATTCCACATCAGGAGTTTGTTCATTGGTAAGGAATGTTTCAGTATTGTTCTGAGAAAGTGGGGTTGGCTGGGCAAAATAATACCAATCAGTGCCTCCGTCAGGTTTCCTGCCATAAGAAACATCCTGCACCTGCTCTTCAAAAATCACTGAATCAATAAGGGTACCGTTTTGATCAAAAAGCCCTATTTCCTCACCACCTCTACTTAACTTAAAATTTGTATGATATTCCGACAAAACAATATCTTTTTTATCACACCAGAATATTAAGAAGCCTTCAGCAGGCACTAATGTATTAGCCGGAATCTGCCATTTTTGAGTATCCTGTAAATCATCAGTCAGAAAATATCCGCTAATATCAACCGGCTCCGCACTCTTGTTATATATTTCAACCCAGTCAGAAAACGCTATAAAATCATTATCAACAATTGTAGAATAATTTGAAGCCTGAAATTCATTTATATAAATTTCTGATTGTCCATACAGTGTGAGTAAATTAAATATAAAAAAACTAAGAAGTATGAATGGGTTTTGTTTCATATTACTAAATTTACTATAAATCAGCAGCCTTCAAAATTAAATAAAATTACAGTCATTATATAAAACATGTTTAACATTAAATTGCTATTTGCCTTATAAATACTAATTTTGCATTTTATAAGTTATGTTATTTTTTCAGGAAAATCAGGAGATGAACGGTTTAATCAGAAATTTTATTATTGTACTTTTTATACTCATAAAATGTGGGGCTGGCTTGGCTCAGGTTACTCTTACTACCTCAAATCTTCCAATAGTAGTTATTAATACAAACGGACAGGTAATTCCTGATGAGCCTAAGATTGTTGTAGATATGGGTATAATATACAATGGTGAGGGA
This sequence comes from Bacteroidales bacterium, assembly GCA_021107975.1. Lineage (GTDB taxonomy): Bacteria > Bacteroidota > Bacteroidia > Bacteroidales > JAADJA01 > JAADJA01. Next base: position 3,893 of record JAIORT010000756.1, read on the forward strand.
GAGATAAATAACATTATTGACCCCTTTAATGATTACGATGGTAAAATTGCCATCGAGTTAAGAGGAAGCACTTCGCAAAGCTTTCCAAAAAAATCATACTCTTTTGAAACACAAGATGATTTTGGTGCAAATAACAATGTATCACTTATTAACCTGCCTGAAGAAAACGACTGGGTTTTTTACGGCCCATTCTCTGATAAATCGTTAATGAGAAATGTGATAACCTATGAACTTGCCAGGAGAATGGGATGGTATGCCCCTCGTACCAGATATTGTGAAATGATACTTAATGAAGAATATATTGGAGTTTATATTTTAACAGAAAAAATCAAACGTGATGAAAACAGGGTTGATATTTCAAATCTTACAGAAAATGATACAATTGGAGATGATTTAACCGGCGGATATATAATGCAAATAGACGGGTGGGATTGTATCGGGTGGCATTCAGCTTTTAATTATAATATTTTTTTCCAGAATATTTATCCTGATGGTGAAGATATTTTACCTATTCAGGAGGACTATATAAAAGATTTTATATACAACATTGAATATAGATTAAATATTTTAGATAATCCAGAAGATTCAGTCATTGCCGAAATAATAGATATTGAATCTTTTATGGATTATATTATTTCAAATGAGTTATCCAGAAATATAGATGCGTACAGATTAAGTACCTTTATGTATAAAGATGTTGATAGTGAAGACGGCAGGCTAAAAATGGGCCCGGTATGGGACTATAATATTGCTTATGGTAATTGTGATTATTTCTTTGGATATACTATTGAGAATTTTATATATGATGATACAACCTTCTTCGATCATGCCCCGTTTTGGTTTCGAAAACTTATGACCCAATCATTTTTTACCAACAAAATACGCTGTCGTTGGGATGATTTACGAGAAAACGTTTTAAGCGAAAATTCCATATCAATATTAATAGACTCGTGTAGTAATTTACTTGACGAAGCCCAGGAGAGAAATTTTGAAAAATGGGATATTCTCGGACACAATATATGGCCCAATTATTATATCGGAGATACTTATGAAGAAGAAATCGAAATTTTAAAAGATTGGATTTACCTCAGGCTTGCTTGGATTGATGACTACCTTCCCGGCGAATGTTCTCAATATGTTACAGAAATTAATCCTTCTTCCGGAATAAAAGTTTACCCAAATCCTTTCAATTCGGAATTGAATATTAAAATTTACGGAGCTGAACCTAAAATTGTTGAATTCTATTTGTACGATTTATATGGAAGGGAAATAATCCAAAAGAAATTCGAAGGTATTTCATCGCAACTTTTAATCAATTTTGAAGGAATAAATTTACGTGATGGTTTTTATTTTTATAATTGTATAATTGATGGATCTATTATTCATAAAGGGAAATTGATAAAATCCTAACCCAGATAAACTGGAAAAGACAAATCTC
>JAIORT010000164.1 GCA_021107975.1 Bacteroidales bacterium
GTGGCAGATATTTATATCGAAGAAAACGACAAAGTAAAAAAAGCCCACGAACAACGCTTTACCGAAAGTGTTAAATACATGGAACTGAACGATGATTCGATTGTACTTAATATTACAAGCCGCGACTGTGAGGCAAATGATTTTATTAAATCTATCAATAAAAAAGCAAAGGTTATTAATGCCGAAATATCGCAGGGATTGATGAATGTTGCAAAAAAAGCCAGGCCATACATAAATCAGGTTAAAATTAATACATACTCCGAATTGCCGTTTGAAGACAATACATTTAACCGGATCATTTGCTTAGAAACACTTGAGCACGTTGCTGACCCGATACAATTTTTAAAGGAACTGCACCGGGTTTCCGGTTCAGAAACAAAGCTTGTGCTTAGTTGCCCGCCTTTAACAAGTGAAATGCCGTACAGGATTTTTACTGCATTGTTTGGTGGTCATGGCGAAGGTCCTCACCGTTTTATAAGAACATCAGAAGTAAAAGCCATGTTCGAAAAAACCGGATGGAAATTGTTATTTCATAAAGGTACGGTGCTGATACCGGCAGGTCCGGCTTTTTTACAAAATTTTGGAGAAACAATCATTCAGCAATTTCAAAATTCATTTATTTCAGAATTAGGAATCAGACAATTTTATGCCTGTGAGAAGTATTGATAAATTGCAAAAAGTAATGCGTTCGAACCTGTGCAACAGGTGTGGGAGTTGTGTAGGGCTGTCAGGTGGTGCTATCGTTTTTGAAGATAAAACCGGTAAATATCTTCCGAGTCTTTATAGAGAACTTGATACTCACAAGGCTGACAGAATCTGGCACGCCTGCGCCGGAAAGGAATTTGATTTCCCGAAATACAACGAAACGATTTACGGTAAGGATTCAAAATTTCACCAATATACAGGTGCATATAAAAATATCTATATTGGATATTCAAATGATAAAAAGATAAGAAAGAATTCAGCAAGTGGCGGAATAATTTCCAGTGTTCTTATATGGTTATTGGAAAATAATAAAATTGATGGCGCTGTAGTGTTAGGGATGTCGGAAACAGAGCCATGGATGAATGAGCCTTTCATCGCAACTACAAAAGAAGAAATTTTAGCAGCTGCACAAAGTAAATATACGATAAGCTCTGTTAACGAAATATTGCCCAAAATTGAAAAATTTAACGGGAAACTGGCTTATGTGGGCTTGCCCGGGCAGGTGCAATCCATCAGGAAACTTCAGGCAGTGAATGATGTATCTGTAAAAAACATTGAATATATTTTCGGACCGTTTTACGGTAACACACTACATTTTTCTTCAGTGATAAGTTTTTTGAGATCTTATGGCGTAAAAAATTATCGGCAGATCAACAAGCTTTATTTCAGATATGGGGAATGGCCCGGCAATATGCGGGCGGAACTGAAAACCGGCAGGGTTATCGAATTACCAAAATTTCATGCTAATTATCTTATCCCGTTTCACATCTTGAAAAACAGCCTGCTTTGCACGGATTTGAGCAATGAATTCACCGACATTTCAGGCGGAGATGCCTGGGCGCCGGTTTATGAGGAAAGAGGGAAAGGTTTTTCTATTGTATTTTCCAGGTCGGATAAAGGTCAGCAAATTCTTGATGAGATGCTGCAAGACGGTTGGCTTACCCTTGACCCGATTGATGTTAATGAGGCTATCACAATACATTCTCACGGTTACGATCTGAAAAAAAGAGGTGCATTTATCAGGATGAAATTCCGTAAATGGCTCGGAAAAGAAAACCCCGATTATGGATATATCATTAAAGGATTTTCTGTTAGCCGTTACATTATGGAGTTTTTAACAGATGCATTGTTTGTTGTTCTTGGTACAAAGCCTGCACGCTTTTTGGTTGAAAAAATTCCTCCGCATACTATCGGTAAAATATTTGAAAAAGCCCGGACGATCTGGAAAAAATCGACACATAAAACCAAAAGACAAAATCTTAACTAACAAATATCAGTATATGCCGGATATGAGAAGAAATAATAAAAAGGAACGAAAGCGATTCAGTTGGTTTTTTTTGTTGAGGCTAACCGGTATTGTTATTTTTATTATTGTCATTCTAAATGTTGACCTCCATGCAATCTGGCAAAACATTAAAAAAGTTAATCCCGGATATTTAGCACTTGCACTTCTGTTTCAAATCGTATTATTAATAGTTAAAGGAATACGCTGGCATATTTTGAATGACGGACGCAGAAATAAAAACGCATTTTTTCAAAGCATGGGAGAATTCCTCGAAAGTTATGCCATAGGGGTAATCACACCGGGACGGCTCGGCGAGTTGCTGAAAGCTGGCTATCAAAAGAAAAAAGAAAACATCATCGGCTCTGGCATCAGGGTTTTGGCTGAACGCGGACTGGATGTGGGTTTTTTTGTGTTTGTTGCAGGAAGCGCGATAATGTGGGGAAATCTCATCAATATTGAATCTGTATGGGGTATAGTAATAATTATTACAGGAATTTTGATAACCGGAATTGCGGTGTTATTGATTTCAAGTCGGGTTATTATTGATTGGATTGAGAAATTATCAAAAAAAATATCAATTACCTGGAAAAAAAGAAAAGCCACTGATACTGTATTTATCCTAATTTTATCACTTATCAGTAATATCTCCGCTTTTATTTCATGCTATTTGCTTGTCATAGGCATTAAAATTAAAATGACCTTACTGGTTGCCTCAGGAGGTGTTGCTATAGCAGGATTACTTAATATGTTGCCGATCACGGTGATGGGGCTGGGCACACGTGAATTAACGTTTCTGTATGTATTTGATGAATTTCAGGAAGCGCAGATACTGGCTTTGTCAGGATTAATTTTTTTAGTTGCCCAGATCGGCGGAGGTATATTTTCTTTACTCCTTGGTCAATTGTTTTTATTTATTAATAAGAAACAGGCTAAACATAGTAATTAATGATAAAATGATAAACCCTATTTACGCATATCGCTAATCCATGACAAATTATAGCTTGTTTAACCGGAACCTTTATATATTACATGATTATTTTGAACAGCTTGCTCCAAAGCATGCATAAAATGTAATATTTTGTCAGTATTATTGTTTTATACTACTTTTGTCGCTTTAATTTTTGGCTGAATAGCTACTGACTAAAAGTAGATGAAAAAAATACTTTTTTATTCATTTCTCTTGTTATTGTTTATACCATCTCTAAGGCAAATAAATATATTGCCAATAAAGGATATGGAACTTGATGGGAATTTTGAGTTACAGTCTGATAGTGAATTTAATTGGCATAATTGGATATATGGAATTTATCAAAAAAAAGCTGATGCCGTTGCAACAGAACATATCGGCTATCGGGGGGTTGCTACTCGTTTAAGAAATCAAATAGATTATTCACTTTTTAATCTGGCTCATTCCGATAAAGCAATAGTTGGAAAAGACAATATTTTGTTTGATGAATGGTATCTGAATGCCTGGATGGGAAGGACTTTTATAGGAGAAGATTTTATTGATGTTAAATTACATAAGTTAAAAATGGTTCAGGATACTCTGAGAAAACTGGGGACTGAGCTTATTTTTATTTTAGCACCTGATAAAGCTACCTTTTTTGAGAAAAAAATACCTGAATATTATAAAAGTAAAAGGTATCCGCAAAACAATTATTCATATCTTGCTAAAAGGTCTGAAGATATTAAGATAAACTATATAGACTTAAATAAATATTTTCTTGCAATAAAGGATACTTGCCGGCTTCCACTTTATCCTAAAAGTGGAATTCATTGGTCTTGCTACGGTTCTTTTGTTGCTTTGGATACTATTTTACACTACATCGAAGCTGTAAAAAAAATAAACCTGAATGATATTGCCATTGAGAGTATTGAAGTAACAAATTCTCCAAAACATCCTGATTATGATATTGGGAAGAATATAAATCTTTTGTTTCAAATACCGCAGTGGGAGATGGCTTATCCAAAACTTAAATATGAGGACAATCCTTATAAGCCCAAGCCAAAAATGTTAGTTTCAGGAGATAGTTACTATTTCAATATGTACAATTTTAGTTTTACCAAACATCTATTCTCGAATAATGCCTTTTGGTATTATGCAAATTGGGTTTATCCCGATTGTTATGAGAAGACTTTGGAAGCTACCAGCCTGGATTTCAGAAAGGAAATTGAAGATAAAGATATAATATTAATGATGGTTACTTCCAGGTTTATGCATAATATCGATTGGCTGCTTGTAGAAAAGATATTTAATATTTATTACCCTGGTATTATTTGGAAAAGGAATTATGATAGAAGAGCCACAATTCATGTGGATCATGACTATTTCTACTGGTTGGTCGGGGAGGCAGAAAAACAGGGTTTGACTATAAATGAGAAGTTAAATATAGATGCAGATTATTTGCTTTCTATTAGTAATAATGCTCCACGCGGGAAAACCGTTTTTGATTTTATCCTTGAAATAGAAAATTATAATGAATGGTTTGAGAAGGTTAAGCATAAAGCTCAAAATGATAACCTTACTTTACGAGACCAGGAAATTTTAGATGGCTTGTATTTATTTGAAGGATACAAAAAGGAAGTATTTAATAAGGTAAATGAGATAAAGAATAATAAAGAATGGTTTGATAAAGTTGTGGACAAAGCTAACCAGAATGGAATTCCGGTTGAGGACCAATTAAGAAATGAAGCTATATTTTTATTAGAGGGTGGTATGATTGAACAGCCCTCAGAAAAAAGTTTGAAAGTTAAAGATATGCAGTATTTCATTGATAAAATAAAAAACGACCCGGAATGGTTGAAAAGTATTGAAGAAAAGGCATTAAAGAATAAAGTGAGTATTGAAGAACAAATAAAACTTGACGCAAAATGGATATTGGAAAACGAATAATAGTTAAACCCGTAGAAAACAGGTTTGTAAAATTTCATATAACTAACAAACTGAATAACTGTATGACTACATTCATTAATCATTGCAAATTCATTTTCAACGGGTTTAATCTTTTTTTAGTTTTGATATGCCTGTTAAGCTCTTGTTTAAGACATTACGAAAATATTGATAACATAGCAAATTATAATGATACTATTATCTATATTGACTATAATAATGCTATAAATACAGGTTTTATAGTGCCTTCCAAATCTCAAACAGAGTCAGGCTTTTTTGAGTTTCAATTTAAGATTGTTAACAAATCGGATGAAACTACAAAATACTACTACAAAATATATTACCAGAATGAATCCTATAAGTTTGATGAAATTAATCAGGATGGAACATTTAATCCGTTATGTGAAGAAAATTTTTATGGAAGCTATGAAGATGTTAGTGT
>JAIORT010000305.1 GCA_021107975.1 Bacteroidales bacterium
TTAATGTTGCCCTTAATGTCGGACTGGCAGACTTAGAAGAATTTGTTGTGATTGGCTATGGAGTGGTAAAGAAAGAGGATGCTACGGGTTCTGTAACTGCGATTGAATCTGAAAGTTTTAATAAGGGGATGTTGGCTTCCCCGGCAGGATTGATTGCCGGTAAAGTGGCCGGTGTACAGATCAGTTCAAACGGAGGTGCTCCGGGTACTTCTTCCAATATTCGTATTAGGGGTGGTTCCTCTCTTAGCGCCAGCAATACACCTTTGTTTGTAATTGACGGAGTGCCAATTTCCAATGATGTACCAGGCGGCACACGTGATCCGTTGAACAGTATTAATCCCCATGACATTGAGACATTCACTGTCTTAAAAGATGCTTCTGCCACAGCTATTTATGGTTCCCGCGCTTCCAATGGTGTTATTATCATAACTACAAAGAAGGGAAAAGAAGGTCGTCCTTTGCAGTTGAATTATACAGGTAAATTTTCCTATAATGAAATCCCGAAAACCATTGATGTCCTGTCCACCGGAGAATTTCAAAATTCAATCCAGTCTCGTTTCCCTGAACGCGTTGATATGATGGGTACCTGGACTGACCCTAATGGAAATCCGGTGGTGTATAATAACCTGCCTGATGATCATATAGGATATAATCAAACAATCCATAATACAAACTGGCAGGACGAAATTTACCGCAATGCTTTTGCAATGGATCATGCACTGAGTGCCAACGGAGCCTGGAAAAAACTACCTTACCGTGTATCCATTGGATATACTGATCAGGATGGTATTCTGGAAACATCTAATTTCCAGCGTACAACGATAGGTGCTTCATTGAAACCTTCCTTGCTGGATGATCATCTAAATATTAACTTTAATATAAGTGGTTCATTTATAAAACACAGGTTTGCTAATGAGGGTGCAATGGGTTCGGCATTGCAAATGGACCCAACCAAGCCGGTGAATAGTGCAGATGGATCATATGGAGGTTATTGGGCATGGTTGGATAAAAATGACATACCATTAACGCAATCAACATCTAACCCGATGTCACTATTAAAACTTACAGATAATAAATCAAATGCCAACAAGTCATTTGGTAATTTACAACTTGATTATAAAATGCATTTTCTGCCAGAATTGCGTGCAAACCTTAATTTAGGCTATGATTTTTCTAAAAACGATGGAACACACTATGTGCCATCTTATGCTGCATGGTCATATAATGCAACTGATGGTGGTGGAGTAAATAATGATTATAATAACAGGTATGAAAACAAACTACTTGATTTTTACCTGGATTACGTGAAAGAAGTTGAATCAATCAAGAGTCGTTTTGATGTTATGGCTGGTTATTCATGGCAACATTTCTTTAACAGTTCGACTTCACACAATAGCAATATCCCAACCTTCATTGATCCGATTACCGGGGATTCAACAGGTCAGCAATATATTAGGGATACGATTGTGGATAAGGGTGAATATTTCTTACTTTCATTTTTTGGTCGTTTTAATTATACATTTAATGGCAAATACTTACTTACTTTTACATTGCGAAATGATAGAACATCCCGTTTTCATAAAGATAATCGCTGGGGACTTTTTCCATCGGTTGCGTTGGGTTGGAAAATCAATGAAGAAGCCTTCTTGAGCAGTTCAAAGGTAATTAGTCTGTTAAAACTCCGCTTAGGATGGGGTATTACCGGACAACAGGATATTGGAGGCTATTATGGCTACATGGGAAGATATACTTACGGAAATCCCTTTGCTATGTACCCGTTCGGAGATACATATTATATTACACTTCGACCTGAAGGATATAATCCTGATTTGAAGTGGGAAGAAACCACTACCTGGAACATTGGACTTGATTACGGATTCCTTGAAGACCGTATTTATGGTTCATTAGATTTCTATCAGCGTCATACTAAGGACCTGCTTAGCTATGTGCCTGTGCCGGCGGGATCGAACTTGAGCAATTATATTGACCGGAATATAGGTGAGCTTGAAAATAAAGGGATAGAATTCTCTATTGGTGCCAAAGCCATTGTCAAAGAAAATATGTTGTGGGATATAGGCTTTAACATGACCTACAATAAAAACGAAATAACTGAACTCTACCAGGGTGCCAGCATTGCTACCGGTGGAATTGCCGGAGGTGTTGGAAACAATATCCAGGAACAAGCTGTTGGTCATGCTACAAATACATTTTATGTGTATGAACAAGTTTATGACCAGGATGGTAAACCAATAGAAGGGCTGTATGTTGACCGCAATGGAGATGGTGAAATAACTACCTCTGATAAATACTATTTTAAAAATCCTCATCCTGATTTTTACTTTGGAATTTCTTCTAATTTCAGTTGGAAATCATGGAACCTGTATTTCTCAGGTCGTGCTAATTTCGGAAACTATATGTACAACAACATACAATCAGAAAATGGCTGGTTAAATAGAATGTATCGCTCCGAAGGTCCTTACATCAGTAATATTACAACAGCAAGTTCAGAAACAAATTTTGAAACTGCCCGCTATTTCTCTGATTACTATATTCAGAATGCATCTTTCTTCCGTATGGATGATATTTCACTCAGCTATACCTTCAGCCAGGTATTAAAAGATCGTTTGGATATCCGTTTATCAGCCACTGTTAATAATGCTTTCGTAATCACTGATTATGATGGTATCGATCCCGAAGTAAATAACGGAATTGATAACAATGTTTATCCACGAACCCGGATTTGGATGTTTGGTGTAAACCTTCTTTTCTAACTAAAAATTTAAAGTATAAATAACATGAAGAAAATAATTTTAATATTCGTACTGATCACAGGTGTTTCTCTTGTCTTGAATTCCTGTATCAAAGATCTGGACACAAAACCGATTGATCCGGATGAAGTTACTTCAGCAACTGTTTTTGATAATCCTGAATCCTACACACAATTTCTGGCTAAATGTTATGCCGGTCTTGCAGTAGGAGGTCAACAAGGTGGTGATGGTATGGCTGACATCAGTGGTATTGATGGAGGCTTTAGCCAATACCTGCGCCAATACTGGTATCATCAGGAATTAACTACTGACGAAGCTGTTATTGGCTGGGATGATGCAACTATTAAAGATTTTCACTGGCAGCAATGGGGTGATGGAGATACCTTTATTGCAGCCATGTATTACAGGATTTATTACCAAATTTCACTGTGTAATGAATTCTTGCGTCAAACTACAGATGATCTGCTTGATGAACGTGGTGTATCTGATGAATGGCGGAATAAAATTGCTTTTTATCGGGTTGAATCTCGCTGGTTACGCGCTTTAAGCTACTGGCATGCATTGGACCTGTTTGGCAATGGAGTGCCATTTGTTGTTGAATCAGATCCGATTGGAGACTTTTTCCCTCCGGCTATTGCAAAAGCTGAATTATTTAGTTTTATCGAGTCTGAACTAAAAGCCATTGAAGGTTCTATGATTGAGCCTCCACATTTTGAGTATGGTCGTGCCGATAAAGGAGCTGCATGGATGTTACTTGCTAAATTATACTTTAATGCGGAAGTTTATCTCGGTGTTAATAATTATGCAGAATGTATCACTTACTGCGAAAAAATCATTAATGGACCTTATGCACTTTCACCAACTTTCCAGCAACTTTTCTGGGCTAATAACGACCAGGATGCTACCACCATGAGGGAGATTATTTTCCCTATCCGCTACAACGGACAAAAAACCCAAACCTGGGGTGGCACAACCTTTATCATTGCTGCTTCCATTGGTGGAGAGATGGAAGCACAGAATTATGGTACTGCCGAACGTTGGGGAGGTACCCGTACAACCAAAGAGTTTGTTGCATTGTTTTCTGGTGATGATACCCGGGAAATGTTTTTCACCGAAGGACAAAACCTGGAGATTGAAAATATTTCCACGTTTGAAGATGGATATGCCGTTACTAAGTTCAGGAATGTTTGGTATAATGAAAATGGAGATACAATTCCGGGATCAAACGAAACGCACATGGATACCGATTTTCCAATGTTCCGCCTGGCTGATGTTTACCTGATGTATGCTGAAGCAGTGAAAAGAGGTGGAGGCGGAAATGAAGGTCAGGCTGTGGACTATATCAATGATCTTCGTCAGAGAGTTGGTGCTTCAGCCATTACTATAGGTGATATGGACCTTGATTTTATCCTTGATGAAAGAGGGCGTGAGCTTTATTGGGAATGCCATCGTCGTACGGATCTAATTCGTCATAATAAATTCACCGGTGATAATTATATTTGGGCATGGAAAGGTAATATAAAGGATGGCCGTTCTACAAATGCTAAATATAATCTCTTTCCATTACCGGCTGCTGATGTAAACTGTAATCCTAACCTGAATCAAAATCCAAATTATTAAACGTTAAAAATGAATATACACATGAAAAATATCATTTTAATATTTTCGGCGGCTCTGGGAATGGTTTTATTTTTCTCGTCATGTGAGAAGAATGACAATGAGCCTAAATTGAATCTTGAATCATCCGTTGCCTCAGAGATAACGACTCCCGAAAACGGTGCAACTTATATCTTAACTCTGGCTGATTCAGCTAACCCATTTGTTGTTAATTGGACAGCAACAACTTACTCAATATCCGAAGGTGCTGCGCTTCCTTTACCTACATATTCGCTGCAAATGGTTTTTGCAGACAGTAGTTTTGATGGTGCAAAGGAATTGTATCATACCCAGGATATTTTCTTTGAAACCATTATCTATAAATTTAATAATGCGTTGTACAGTATGGGTATGGCTGCCGATTCGACCGGAGATATTGATCTTCGCGTGGTCGGTGGAATAAGTGGTGCAGACTATACGCAGGTGCCTTCAGAAATCATTACACTTACCGTTACACCGTTTGAACCTCCCACACCTCCCACACCTACTGTTGCATCATTATGGATACCCGGAGATTACCAGGGATGGGATCCTGCGAGTGCACCGCAAATATACAGCTATACAAACGATGGTGTTTACAAAGGATATATGTATATGCCGGAAGGAGGGACTTATGAGTTTAAATTTACATCTGCTCCCGATTGGGACCATACCAACTTCGGTTATTTAGGAGAAGGTTTGCTGGATACTGATCCGGAGGCTGGTAACCTAACGATGCCTGGACCTGGTGGATATCAGGTGGTAGTGGATACGATCAATCTTACCTGGTCGGGGTATGAGGAACCTCAAAACTGGGGTGTAATCGGTGAATGGCTTGCTTGGGCTGATGATATTGATATGTTGTGGGATGATGAGAATCAATACCTGTATGTTACTGTTGAAGATA
>JAIORT010000788.1 GCA_021107975.1 Bacteroidales bacterium
AACTATTTTATTCAAATTTCATCAGCATTTCAATCAAATCCACAACCCTGTTTGAATATCCCCATTCATTATCATACCAGTTGAGGGTTTTAATAATTCGTTTTCCTAACACCCTTGTAAATTCTGCATCATAAATTGAAGAATACGAATTTCCGACTATATCGGATGAAACGATTTTATCATCCGAGTAAAGCAATACATTCTTCATCTTCTCTGATTGTGCAGCCATTCTGACTACTGTATGTACGTCCTCAACTGTAACGTCTTTTTCAACTTCCACCACTAAGTCAACTATCGAACCATCAGGAACAGGAACACGTAAAGCCATTCCATCCAGCTTACCTTTGAGTGCAGGTATCACTTGTCCGACGGCTTTAGCAGCTCCGGTAGTTGTAGGAATTATATTTTCGGCTGCTGCACGTCCTCTACGCCAGTCTTTGTGCGGCACATCAGCCAGACGCTGGTCGTTAGTATATGCATGTGTGGTTGTCATTAATCCTTCGATGATACCAAAATTATCATTTAGTATTTCTACCATAGGGGCAAGGCAGTTTGTTGTACAACTGGCATTTGAGATGATTTTGTGTTCAGGCTTTAAGTCTTCATCATTAACGCCAATAACAACGGTAAAATCAATTTCATCCTTTGCAGGCACGGTAAGCACAACACGTTTTGCACCTGCTCTAATATGTGGAAGAAGTTTATCTTTTGTACGAAAAATACCTGTTGCCTCAACCACAACATCTATATCCATTTCTTTCCAGGGTAACTCTTCAGGATTTCTGATTTCCAGCATTTTTACATTTTCATTCGGAGTAATTAACTGGTCTCCTTTCAATATAACATCTTGCCCGAATCTTTTCATTATAGTATCATACTTCAAGAGATAGGCAAGCACATCATTATCAAATAAATCATTAATGGCAATAACATCAATATCTTTCCTGTTATTCAGGATACGAAATACCGAACGACCGATTCTTCCGAAACCATTTATAGCTACTCTCATTTTACACCTCCTTTTTTATCTGCTTCATCATAAGCAATGATTAAATCTTTAATTCTTGCAGCCATTGCAAAAGCGCTATGATACCAGATGAGTGTTTTGATCATTCGTCCCGGTGATAACATAGTAGCTATTTTATCAAAAATTAATGAATGGCTATTATCAATAATATCTGTTGAAACAATTGGGTCTTCTATAACCTCGATGACATCGGGTAATTTCTTTTCTGCTTTTGCCATCACATTATTGATATCATCGATTTTAATCTTTTTTGTAAGAACGGTTGTCATATCGAGCAGAGAACCGTTGGGAACAGGAACATTCAATGCCATACCCTCAATTTTTCCTAAAAACTCCGGCATAATATATTCAATCCATGTTGGTGCAATAGTGTCAACCGGAATTATATTTTCTGCGGCAGAACGGCTGCGTCTGCAATCCCTTCCTGCTTTGTCACGTAATGGCTGGTCAGATGTATAAGAATGGACAGTAGAAAGTGCCGCATAATCAACACCAAAATTCTCCGATAAAATTTTCAACATCAAAGCAGCCGCATTTGTGGTGGCTGTTCCTGCTGAAACAAGTTTGTCACTTGCTTTGATAGTGTGATCATTTACCCCTTTAATAACGACCCTGTCAATAATTTCATTAGGAACCGAGGTAAGCATTACCCTTTTTGCGCCGGCATCAAAATGCCTTTGCATTTCATCTTTCGAACGGAACATCCAGGTCCCATCTACTACAATATCCACATCAAAAATGTCCCATGGTATTTTCCCGGGTTTGCCCCCGCCTATAAATCTTGCTTTGCCATTTTTCGAAACAAGGAAATTACCTTCTAACCTGACATCAATCTTTCCTTTTGTTTCTGCACATACCAAATAGCTAAAAATATCAGGCTGTCCAATATCCGAAATAGCGACTACTTCAATCCGGTCGTCTTCAAGACACATCCGGTAAAGGTGCCTTGGTATCTCACCGAAACCTTTTAAACCTAATCGTATTCTGCTCATAATAAATAAAAATTAAATAACTAAAATGAGTATAATTTTAATATAAAAAACTGACTATTAAAGATGCTCTCCGTTTTTAAAATTTTCGATCCCTTTATCTAAAAACTCAACAAATTCATTAACATTCCTGTTAAATGCCATCGGTTCTGTTAATTTTTTACCGTCATGATCGATTAAAACATAATATGGCTGAGCATTGACATTAAATTTTGTTATCTGGAAATCAGCGTTTTTCTTTCCAATGGTCTTTTTTACTTTTCCATCAATAGCCGAAGTTACCCATTCCGCTTCCGGAAGTTTTGTTTTTTCATCAACATACAAAGCAATGATGGTATAATTATTTCGTAATCTTTTTAAGACTTCCGGATCAGACCATACGGTTTTTTCCATCACTTTACAATTGACACATGCATGACCTTTAAAATCTAATAATATGGGTTTGTTTAAATTTTTTGCACATTCCAATCCCTGTTCATAATCAAAATAACCCTGTAATCCGTGAGGCAATTTAAAAATATCGGCATATTTGGGTTCTTCGCAAATGGTTAAACTATTATCAGATGAGACAGTAACAATATTTTTATTGCTTTCGCGAATAATTTCTTTCAGGTCAAAAGATGATTCGGAAGGTAAAAATCCCGAAACAGCATTTAATGGGGCGCCAAACATACCTGGTATTAAATATACAACGAAAGTAAAAGTTATAATAATCAATAATAATCGCGGTACACCTATATAAGGCACATCACTGTCGTGAGAAAACTTTATCTTTCCTAACAGATAAAATCCCATAAGTGTAAATAACACTATCCATACTGCTATAAAAACTTCGCGTGTTATTCCCAATCCTAAGACTTGATCAGGAACCAGCAGGAATTTCATACCTAATGCCAGAATTATAAATCCCAGTACAACTTTTACCGAATTTAACCACCCGCCCGATTTGGGCATCTTGCCTAACAAGGAAGGGAAAAAAGCTAAAAATGTAAAAGGTAATGCAAAGGCTAATGAAAAACCGAACATACCCACAGCAGGTTTGAATATACTGCCTGATGCTGCTTCTACCAAAATACCACCAACAAAGGGAGCAGTACATGAAAAAGAAACAAGAACCAGTGTTAGTGCCATAAAAAATGAACCTATTAAACCTCCGCGGTCAACTTGCTTGTCCGATTTATTAGTGAGTGAGCTTGGCAGAACAAATTCGAACAATCCGAAAAATGATGCTGCGAAAAGCGCAAAAACCAAGAAAAATATAATATTTGTAATCCAGTGAGCGCTTACATCCTTTATGGCATCAGAGCCAAATAAAACCGTAACAAGCACTCCTATTAAAGTATATATTACAATAATTGAAAATCCATAAAACATTGCATTTATCTTTGCCATGACCTTATTTTTACTGCTATTCATAAAAAAGGTCACTGTCATTGGTATCATAGGATAAACACAGGGAGTCAGCGCTCCGGCAAAACCGGCAAGAATAGCAATAACGAAAAATACCCATAAAGAACTGCTTTCGGTTGCAGGTGTTAAAGAGGAAGCCTCAACTGTAAATTCAAACTCAACATCATTAGGGGGAAGGCATTTCGTATTATCACAACACATAAAATTAACATAACCACTTATAGTAACAGGTGAATTAGTTAATAATTTTATCTTTTGTTTAAAAACAGCTTCATTGGAAAAATACTTCACTGTCATTTCAAAACTTGGATCATACTCTTCCTCCGGTTCAGATTCGGTAACTTTACCTGTTAATTCATATCCGTCGTTTTCTTCAAAGGAAAAAAATGTCGCCGGAGGACTTTCCTGTATGTCCTGCGAATATAAATGCCACCCTTTTTCAATTGAAGCTGTAAAAATCAGTTCTGCCTCATTATTTCCCAAATTATTTTGACTAAAACTCCATTTTACAGGATCAAGTATTTGTGTAAAACCAATACCCGTAACAAAAAGGATCAAACAGAATAAGCTTAAAGACCGTTTCATTTAATAGTTCAAATTATAATTATTGTTTACTGAATTCGATAGACAATTAAACTTTTTTAAAAGTTGTATTAAGCGACAAATGTAATTAATTCTAATAGACTGTTTAAATTCATTAATATAATATTATTGTCTTTCCAGCCCATCACAGTTTGTAACTGTGAGGTAAATCACGCACCTTTAGATACCAGTATGTAATTAACAATATTGAATAGGGAAATGATACTGGGTTTATAAATGACGAGATTATTTTCATAACTGTCGAAAAAATGCCAAAATTTCCAGGTGGTCGCCATGCAATGATTAATTTTAATATTAGTTAGGCTTTATTGCAGGATAATTTTAAAATTTCTTACCTTTGGAGAAATAATTTAACATGAACAAAGAACAAATAGATACAGATAAAATAATTCGACATTGGATTGAAAGTTCTGATAACGACTATAAAACAATGATGAATTTATTTAGTTCAAAAGATTATAATTGGTCTTTATTTATTGGACATTTGGTAATTGAAAAATTGATAAAAGCATTTTATGTTAAAGAAAATAAAAAACACCCTATTCCAATTCACGATTTATTAAGACTTTCCACGAAAGCAAAATTAAAAGTAAAACCGGAATATGAAGATTTTTTAGACACAATAACGACCTTTAATATAAATGCAAGATACGATACATATAAGCAAGAGTTTTACAAGCTTTGCACAAAAGACTTTGCTGAAAAATGGATTAATAATATTAAAGAATTAAGGCAATGGATAAAAAAACAATTAACAAAATAATACAAGCATATATTCAGGAATTGGTCAAAAATAATTTTAAACTTGACAAGGTATATCTATTTGGTTCTTATGTTAAAGAAAAAGCGACTGATAATAGCGACATAGACTTGGCAATAGTAATGAAACAAATGTCAAATAAATTTCAGGTACAACTTGAATTGATGAAACTACGTAGGAAAATTGATTTAAGAATTGAGCCACATCCAATTAAAACAGAAGAATTTAATTTTACTAATCCATTCGCAAAAGAGGTTATAGAATATGGAAAGGAAATTGAAATAACCTGACGAAAGCAACAAAAGCCTAAAAACAAATTACATTATACAAAATTCCACCCGGCCCCTCACAGTTTGTAACTGTGAGGTAAATCACACACTAAGGTTTTTAACTTTCTTCCGTTTCAAGCCCTTACGCTTAAAATCACTTCTCCCGAGTTTGACACCTATTAACCCCAAAACGGTATTAACTCCCTATAAACCAATAGTAATTTTTTG
>JAIORT010000323.1 GCA_021107975.1 Bacteroidales bacterium
TGCCTGATAAATACATCATCTTTGCAGGTATAAACAGCAGTTTGCCTGTTCCCGCGGATGGCGCTCCGGTTCAGGATGATTCTGACCTGTCGGATGGTGAAGCGGTGGTGAATGTTCCTTTTGGTGTGGAAGCATACTCATTCGCCCAGGGATTGACCGTTAATACTACATATTATTTCTCAATTTATTCATATACCAATAGCGGAACTGATATAAATTATAAAAATGATGGAACAGCTCCGACTGCTAATGCAACAACTATACAGGTAACTACGGTTACCATCGAGGAAGAAAACTTCGATAATAGCTGGGGCGACTGGACAACCGTCTCTGTTACCGGTTCGCAGGTATGGGACAGAGATAACACTTATGGAATTAACTATACACCTTGTGCTAAGATGAGCGGATATGAAGGACAGGCTTATGAGAATGATGACTGGCTTATCTCTCCTGCAATGAATTTTGAAAATTATTTTAATGAAAGGATTGTTTTTTGGAATGCTAAAGACTACACCGGTCCTGATCTGGACTTTAAAATTTCCACAGATTACGACGGAGGCGGTGATCCGTATTCGGCTAACTGGAACACATTAGCATTTAATATTTCACCGGGATCTTTTGAATGGACTGAATCCGGTGTAATTAGTTTATCCGACTATGATGGAAGTTTGGTATATGTTGCATTCCAGTTCACTTCTACAAATTCTACTTCAGCTACATGGGAAATAGATGATATAATAATCGAAGGTGAAAAAGAAGCGGGTATTCACGATCCGCTTGACTTATCTCAATTGATCAGGATATATCCGAATCCTTCAACCGGATTACTGAATATTGAGAATTCCGGTGAAATTTTTAACCAGGTAAAAATTCTCTCAATTGCAGGAAGGGTGGTCAATGAATTTGAATTACAAGGATTAAATACTAAACTTGATCTTTCACATTTGGATAACGGGATTTATTTTGTTATGTTTATCGATACAAATTCAGGACAGACAATTACACAAAAGTTGATTTTGAGATAATATATTGAGTTCGGTCTAAAAAGCCTTCCGTACAGACAGGAATAATGGAATAATGAATGTTTTCAATATTCCATCTTTATATTTATTTTTAATTAGCGAAATTATAGATTTGAAATTCTCCATAGCATATAATAGCATAGGGTTTAAACCCTATGCTATGGAGAATTTGAAATCTAATAGTGATATTTTTGTTTTAGTGGATCAGGAGTTCTGAATCCGAAAAAGCAGCAAGAAAGTATTTAATTTTATTCAAATAATTAAATACCATTTACGTTATTGATTAACATTAACCCGCCTGTTTATAAATAAAATTGTAATAGCATGAAAATATCTATAAAACATATTGCTGTTTTGTATTTAGTATTGCTGCCGTCCTTATTTATTTTCGGACAAAGCGATCCGCTGTTAAGAATTGAGATTGAAACCAAATCGGATGATGCCACTTATAAAATCGAGCCATGCGGTGAACAAGGGCTTATTTTATTTTACGAAACAACAATTAAAGAAGATAATTACAAATTTTGGGTGTTCGTGGCATATAATAAGTTTATGCAGGAAACCTGGAAAAAAGATGTTCCGGTTTATAAAAATATGAGCTACAGAAAAAACGTGCTGAGGGGCAAGTACATGTATCTTTTATTCCATGATGCTGATAAAAAAAAATCGGAAGTTTATAATTACCAGATTCTAAAAATAAATATTTCAAATGGTGGCTATGAGATGTTCAGCGGTGAAATACCCGATAATTCAAGATTTGTCGATTTTGATGTTTTTGGCGACTATATTATCGCAGGAATGAATGTAGATGAAAAACAAACAGGTATATATAGTCTGAACATTAACAGTAAAGAAACAAAAACCGTTTTGGAAATTGAAAATGGCAGGTCTCGTTTCGCAAGTCTGTATATTGATACTCTTAATAATTCGTTTATCGGCATATTTAATGTTTATATTTCAAGAACCGAATACTATTTTCTTGTTAAAGAATTTGACGAACAAAACAATAACATTAATACTATTAAGATAATACCGGATGAGGGTAAAAAATTTAATACCGGAAAAATAATAACTGTTAGCGAAAATGAAAGATTGCTTTTTGGCACCTACGATATTGTGAGAAGCAAATCAATTGACAATAAAAATTATTTTACAAAAGAATCATCAGGTTTTTATACGGCAAAGATCACGGAAAACCTACCGGCAGAAATTAAATATTTCAATTTTCTGGAGTTGGAAAATATGACCGGTTTCCTAAAAAGCCGTGAATACAGATCAGCAAAAAAGAAAGCAGATAAAAATGAAAAAGAAAAAGATAAATATTCGGTTGATTTCGATTTGCTTCTTCATGATATTATCCAAAAAGACAGCCTTTATTATTTTATAGCCGAGGCATTTTATAGGGAATATCATACAGTAACAAGCACTTATTACGATTTCTATGGTCATGCCGTACCTGTATCGTATTCGGTATTTGACGGATATAAATACTTTAATGCCTTTATTTTCTGTTTCGACGAAGATGGCAATAAGTTATGGGATAACGGCATGGAAATATTCAATATACTTACATTTAATCTGAAGAACAGGGTGAATACTTATTTTGAAAACAATGAAATAATTATGTCATATAATTATGATGGAAAAATAAGCGCAAAAATCATTAACGGACCCGAAGTTATCGAAGGCGTTGAATATTTCCCCATTGAATCAACTTATGTGAATGACAAAGTTATGACTGACACAAAGAGCAATATGGTATATTGGTATGATAATTACTTTATTGCTTATGGTTTTCAAACCATAAAAAACAATTCATTAATTAATAAAAGTAAACGTACCGTTTTTTATATCAATAAGGTAGCTTTTCAGTAAAAAATCAGTTTCTGGTTTCCGGTTTCCGGTTTCCAGTTTTTTGTTTTCTGTTTCCGGTCTTTAGCCGATTGCCGGCTACCGGATGGTTTATTATCATTTAATAGTCATTCAATAGTGTTTGTCTATAATGTCCCGAAGGGACTAAACCTTGGTAAAAAATATAACAGTCCAGTACAAATTGCCCCGTAGGGGTAAAACACATATTATTCTTATTGTAATGCACCTACGGAGCATTATCTTAGTTTTATTATTTTTTTACCAATGTTAAACTCCTAATGGAGTTATTATTGTTGACTTTATGGACAGACACTCAATAGTCATTCAGTAGCATTTGTATTAATTTTAGTCATCCATACGGACTTGCTTCGCTTTGTTTGTAACTTCAGACACTTTAAAAACTATATCATCTTCTTCGGGTCAACCCACTCAGTAAACTCTTCCCCTGTTAAATAACCCAATGCAAGTGCAGATTCTCTTAATGTCAAACCTTCCTTATGTGCTTTTTTTGCTATTTCGGCAGCTTTTTCATAACCGATATGTGTGTTTAAAGCTGTAACCAGCATTAACGAATTTTCCAGGTTTTTCTTAATAAAATCCGGATTCGGTTCAATCCCGACAGCACAGTTGTTATTGAACGAAAAACATGCATCACCTAACAAGCGTGCTGATTGAAGAAGGTTATAGATCATCACAGTCTTAAAAACGTTTAACTGGAAATGCCCCTGCATACCTCCAATGGCAATAGCTGTATCGTTACCGATCACTTGTGCACAAACCATGCTCAGCGCTTCGTTTTGTGTTGGGTTAACCTTTCCTGGCATAATAGATGATCCGGGTTCGTTAGCCGGAAGCATTATCTCCCCTATTCCGCATCTCGGGCCTGATGCCAACATACGGGTATTATTAGCAATATGCATCAAACTTACAGCAAGGGTTTTCAATGCGCCTGAAGTTTCAACCATAGCATCATGTGCCGACAATGCTTCGAACATATTTTCGGCAGTACGGAAGGGATAGCCTGTTAACTTAGCTATATTTTCCGCTACTTTTACAGCATATCCTTTGGGAGTATTGATCCCTGTTCCTACCGCTGTTCCACCCAGAGCAAGCTCTAACAAGTGGTTAAGAGTATTTTTTAATGCTTTAATCCCATGATCTAATTGTGAAACATATCCCGAAAACTCCTGTCCTAAAGTCAATGGAGTGGCATCCATAAGATGAGTTCTGCCGGTTTTTACAATATTTTTAAACTCCTCAGCTTTTTTTGCCAGCGTATTCCGAAGCAATTCAACTCCCGGCAAAGTGGTTTCGATAATCATCTTATATGCAGCAATGTGCATGGCTGTCGGGAATGTATCGTTAGACGACTGCGATTTATTCACATCATCATTCGGATGGATGGTTCGTTTTCCATCACCGAGTTCACCTCCGTTCAGTACATGTGCCCGGTTGGCAACCACCTCGTTCATATTCATGTTCGATTGTGTGCCGGAGCCGGTTTGCCAGATAACCAGAGGAAAATTGTCGTCCAGCTTTCCTTCGAGGATTTCATCGCATACCTGTGCAATGAGTTTTGCATTTTTATCGGGTAAAACCCCCAACTCATTGTTAGTTAGTGCTGCTGCTTTTTTCAAATAAGCAAAAGCCATGATAATTTCTTTAGGCATAGAAGCCGGTTCGCCGATAGGGAAGTTCATCTTCGACCTTTGGGTTTGTGCGCCCCAATACTTATCGGCAGGAACTTCAACAGTTCCCATTGTGTCTTTTTCAATTCTTACTTTCATTTTTTTATTTGTTTGTTTGTTGAGACGCACGGCCGTGCGTCTTTACCTTTAATATCATCTTAAATAATAAATCTAAAATAGCACGTCCATATTTTCACAAGGGTCAGCCCATACAGCTTTGTATTCCTTCTCTATAATCGGGCGTTTTATCAATTTCGGATTCTCAAGTAAAATCTTTACCCACTCATCATCAGTAAAATTTTTTCCTTTAAATTGCTTCCGATATATTTCTTCCTGTGTGCGGATAATATCCTGTGGTTTGGCGTTCATTTTCATCAAGATTACTATCAATTCCTTTTCTGTTAAAGGATTTTTCAAATACTCAATAATTTCAAAATCAACACCCTTTTCCTCAAGGTATTTCAAGCCTGCACGTGATTTCTTACATCTGCGATTGTGATAAATTCTGAGCATTTTCTGCTTTTCTATTTACTATTCCCGCACCGAAGTTTCGGGATTCGGGATTGACAATTAATATTCAACAATTAACATTTTAAAATTCACTAATCAACAATCGTCATTTCTTCAATAAGATGCGTGGCACCGGCAAATTTATCTATAATGAACAAGCAATAACGAATATCGAGAGTAATGTTCC
>JAIORT010000714.1 GCA_021107975.1 Bacteroidales bacterium
ATACGCTGCCCTCGCTTAACGCCATCAGGAAACACTATCCTGATGCACATATAACATGGCTGATTGAGGAAGCTGCTTCCAGTATTGTTGTAGGGCATGAAGCCCTGAATCGTGTTATTATTTCAAAAAGAAAGCAATGGATAAAAAAAATTCTCGGGCCATCCTGCCTGAACAATATTAAAGAAGCATATCAATTTATAAAAAAGCTGAGAGACACAGAATACGATTTAATAATTGATTTTCAAGGATTGCTAAAAAGCGGTATTCTTATAGCATTAGCCAGGGGAAAGCGGAAAACAGGTTTCGATAAAGGCATGGAGCACATGGAGCATAGCTACATTTTTTTAAACGAGCGTATTCCTCCTGTAAGTATGGAAAACCACGCTCTTTTAAGGAATCTGATGCTTATTAATGCCCTGGGAATCAAGTCAAAAGAGATTGAATATAAAATTCCTGTTTCCGATCATACCCGTAAATTTATAGATTCTATTTTGGAACGTCACGGAATTAAAGGCCCCGGAATACTTGTCGCGATGAACCCGGTTGCAAAATGGGAAACAAAGCTATGGGATAATCGGAACTTCGCTTTGCTTGCCGACAGGTTGATTGAAAAATACAATGCAAGCGTAATTTTTACCGGAAGTCAATCAGATAAAAGCACAATTAAAAATATAATGTCCTTTATGAGTAAAAAAGCAGTAAATCTTGCAGGTAAAACAACGCTGAAAACACTTGCAGCACTTTATGAAAAAACAAGGTTTGTTATATCAACAGATACCGGCCCAATGCATATGGCGGCAGCAGTTGGTACACCTGTAATAGCTCTTTTCGGGCCGACAGCTCCATGGAGAACCGGACCCTTCGGATCAGAACATAAAATTTTGAGATCAGGACTGGAATGCAGTCCCTGCTTTAAGCGACAGTGCAGTACAATCGACTGCATGAAGCAGATAAGCGTAGAGCAAGTACTGGATGCGGCAAATTCTATACTTTCGTAATAAAGGCATTTTTTTGTTAAAATATATGTCAAAAAATTAAAATACAGAACTGGTCGAAAATGTCTAAACCCAAAGATTTTTCAAGCTCTATAAAAACTTTCATTGTTGGTATCCCAAAAAAGTATATTGTCAAAACGGGAAATATATTAGGAAGTATTGCATACCTGCTTGATGCGCGTCACAGGAGAATTGCAAGGCGCAATTTGCGATTTGCCTACCCTGAGTGGCCATTGGATAAGATAAATAAGCTCTCTATAAAAACGTTTCAAAACATGGGAATTACGGTTTTAGAAATTTGTCAAATGACTTGTTTTTCAAAAGAAGATATTCTGCAAAAAGTTAGAATAAAAGGGAAAGAAAATCTTTTAAATACCATAAAAAGCCCCAAAGGCCTTATTATGATCTCAGCTCACATAGGGAACTGGGAGATGGGCCATCTTTTTGTGTCAATTTATATACAAAAGTTACTGCTAGTTGTAGTGCAAAATCAGCCTGTTTTTATTGAACTGATAATTCATAAGCTCAGAACAAGTACAGGTAATACCATTATCAGCAAAAAAGGAGCTATGATCAAACTGGTTCGGACATTACGCAAAGGTAAAATGATAGGCTTATTAATCGACCAGGGGACTTCTCGTAGAGAAGGAGTTGATGTTACTTTTTTCGGCCACAAAACCAATGCCACATATGCAGCCTCTTTGCTGGCCGCAAGATACGATTGTCCGGTTCTGCCGGTTTATTGTATAAGGGAATCTGACGCAAAGTTGACAGTTGTTGTGGAGCCCCCATTAAAATTACATAAAACTGATGACATGCGTAGCGACTTGCAGACAAATACACAGATCATGACAGACTCTGTTGAAAAAATAATAAGACTTTATCCAGAGCAATGGTTATGGTTTCATAAACGATGGAAAAGGCACCACCCGGAACTTTATCCTGAAGATCTGGCCAGACGCCGGCGTCAAAGAGAAAAAAGAAAAGCTCGCGGTCCAAAAAAGCGATAAGGATAAGATAAAGATTTTTCTGCTACAAATATTAGACGGTAAGAGCCTGATTTTGGGTAGTCCTTACAAAGCAATGCAGGTTTGAGAATACCGCCTTGTATTACCATGCAAACACCTGATTTTGCGTTATGTGTTAACAAAAGCCATAATATGTAACTTATTGGAATTATTGACCCGCATTGTTTTGTAGGGACTACCAAATTTTATTAAAAATAATAAATATTTAATAATAGGAGTGTTGAAAAGCACTTCATTTTTTTCAATAAATTCAAAGGGTTGGCGTCAAGGGTATTTTTATTATAATTTGTTGATTTTATTAAGAAAACACCAATATATTTCTAAATATTACTTTTATTGACTTGGTTGCCATATGACTAATTATCCTAAGGTTGCAGTAATAATTCCAACGTATAATCGGTATCCCGTCATATGCCGAGCGATTGATTCAGTTTTTATCCAATCATATTCAAATATCGACTGTTTGGTTATTGACGATGGTTCAACTGATAATACCGCCCAGCTCTTAAAAGATAAATATAGTTCCAGTATTCATATTTATAGAAACAAAAGCAATAAAGAGAAAGCCTATAGTCGTAATCGTGGTGTAAAGGAGACTGATGCAGAGTACATATGTTTCTTAGATTCAGACGATACTTTGACAAAAAATTCGATAGAGAGAAGGCTATATTCCCTGTTAAGCTGCAGTGAATCCTGTAGCGCTTCATTTGGGATCCGATTGGATGCATCATATAATAACAATGCAATAGATAGATATCGCAACATTATGAAATCAGGAGATATCCTTTCACTGGATCAATATTTAAGTGATAAAAAATGGCTTAGTACTAACAGTTTTCTTATATCCAGGAACTTAATGCTAACATACGGAATGTATAATGAAAAGTTAGCCAATAATGAAGATGTAGAACTTTTTATCCGACTGCTAACAAGAATAGAATTCTGCTTTTGTGGAACAGCAGTTACAAGAATTTTTGATGATGCAAAAAATCGTGCACGAAATAACTTTGACAAGATCATTAAGCATGGAACAATGTTTTCTGAAATATTAGAAAACAACCATTCCATTGCTAAAAAAATAGAAAAATGGATGCCATCTATAAAGAAGGAAGAATACGCTGAATTACTAGGTGCTTTATATCATAGTGGACGATACAAGGAATTTCGTAAGATGTTCAATAAAGGATTAAATCGTGATCTGACACCAAAAACAGTCAAGTTTTATAAAAGGTACGCTTTGTCATACCTGAGAGCCACGTTCTGATAAGCGCGCCATCTTATCTATCCCCTGCATAAATAATGCATTATCTAAGAGGAAAAAGTTCCTACCGGCTGCAGTGAAAATTTGCAAAGCTTCGTAAACGATATTGGGGTCGGCACCTGTGGTCTCGTAGGTACTTTGGAGCATCAGTTGGTGCAGTTAATGAGACCCAGATTAAACAATACATTGATGACCAATCTGATGATGCCGGCTTCTTCAAAATATGCGATGAACATGAGCCAGAAGATACAGAGCTTTAGCCGGATTCATCCGAAAATTCATATGACTTCAAGTCTTAATGAGCGTTTACCTTCTAAACAACCTAACGGCTTTAGCCGGTAAGTCATTGAGTATCTGAAAAACTATATAATAAAGAACGACCACATCAATCTCTGAATTATAAGCTTCCTTGCGTGGTCTATCCTGCAATTTAAAATAAAGAATCGCTTCGCCCAGCTATGTTCATTGATTTTTTAAGTATAAATGGGACAGGTAAAAGTAGTAAAAACTGGCAAATTTTTTTATTCAAAAATCCACCTTAATTTTGTTCTTTTTTTGTCTTGACAATGGGAAGTACCTTAGTCGCCAATACCAAGCCCAGATTAAGCTTCTCGTAGATTCGATAAATTTCTTGTTACGTTTTGCAAGAATGGCCTGTTTTCGGTAACTAGCGCTGTAGGCTCGCCTTTTTATCTGTTCCAATTTAGTATCACTGGATGATTTGTTGAATACGGCATCAAAGACCTGTCTGTGTTCCTCGCATACTTTTCTCCAAGCTGTGTTGGTTTTCGTGCCCTTCCATTCCCGATTATTGGACAAGACTTTGTTGGTTCCTCTAAAATGTTCAGGTTCGTAATAGAGCCCAATACGAATCCAGTATTCCCAATCCATTACAAGGTGGAGCTGGGTATTCAGATAACCTACATCATCCAGTACTCTCCTTCTCAAGAAGATAGACGGCTGCATCGGTACCCCCCCACTTCGTTTCAGCATGGCATATGGATCTAACCCCTTAAATACTTTGCCGGCAATGTTCGCCGTGCCAGAAACATTAAACGTGTTCCCTGCTCCACCCACTAGGACAACGTTCTGTTGGTCCCCAAAAATTTCTGCGACAGTCAAAAGTGCCTCTGGACGGTATGTATCGTCAGAATTCAGCCACGCCAGAATCACCCCGGTGCTTTTTCTCCAACCTTTGTTGATGGCATCTGATTGCCCCCCATCTGGTTTGCTCACCCAATAAGTGAGCCAAGGTTCATACTTATGTATGATACTCAAAGTTTTATCCGTTGATCCCCCATCCATTATGATATACTCTATATTGGGATATCCTTGAAGCAGAACAGACCGAATAGTTTCTTCAAGGAATTGTCCCTGATTATAGCTTGGGGTAACGATACTTATTATCGGCCACCCAGATCCATTGGGCATTTTTTCGGGGAACCCGGGGCCTCCTTCAGTCCATGGCCAACCGGTCCTATGCGGAGGGGGTGGGGGAAGTTCGTTTAGGTTTGGACAGAGCATTATGATCTCTTGCTGAGAGGAAAATCCCAGGGATCGAAAATGTTAAGCTGATTCGGATTTTTCACTTTGATCATGATTTTGTCCTTAACCTTCTGATTATTTACATATTTTCGTATCATATAGCAGAAGATTAAGAAGTATTTTCAATTAGATAGGTATTTTTTGAGTCTCGTAATTATTTGATTATACATCATTTTTTGATCTACCGGAACTTATTGAGAAGTTACTTTTTTGATTTTTGACTTTTTACGAGACCATCAATAGTCAATTACCACCGCCAGGGGCGGTGGCTTACAAATTATCAGGAATTCCCGTCTTCAGCTCTGAGGTTTGAAAACAGTATATTGTGGACTTTGTGTTTCGTAAACTTTTAACACAAAAATGGCCAAAAATCTTCTTATTGTTGGGCTTTTAAATAAGAAATTTCACTTTTTTTAAAAA
>JAIORT010000759.1 GCA_021107975.1 Bacteroidales bacterium
TCGGATTTAAGTGGAGGGGATGGGTTTTACCAAATAAATAATATCCCAAATGGTCTTTACGACTTAACTATTACCCATGAGGATTATTTAAGTGAAACAATTGAGAACGTTGCAATTACCGGATTGCCCGCCCAGCAGGATGTAGAATTAAAATGGGTTGAAATAGATATAAACCCTGCTTCTTTCAATATCAACCTAAACCCCGACAATACCCTTGAAACCGTTATGAACATCGCAAATACCGGAACAGGGGATTTTATATATAACTGTGAACTTGTTTTTCCAGATAAATCGAAATCCGTAAATATCCTTGTGGTTGACAGGGATATGAGCTGCCATTACTTCTTCGAGGAGGAGCATTATGATGAATGGGAAAATTATGAGACTGCCCTGGATGCCAACAATTTTTCATATACATACCATGAAGTTTATCATCCGTGGTATGATGGCCCTGACCTGGCAACAATGCAGCAATACGACATAATTATCTGGTTTACAGGTGAGGCTTATGATCAGGATTGCATGACAGGAAACGATGAAAACAACCTCGCTTCATTTATAGATGGTGGGGGACTGCTTTGCCTTTCATCACAGGGCTATCTAACTAATTATGGTTATAGCACTATTACGCTTGACCCGGGAGAATTTCCTTATGACTATCTCGGGTTAAGGACAGTGGCATTTGGTAATTGGTATGTTTGGTTTACGGGAACCATGGAAGGCGTACCTGGTTCCCTTGCAGAAGGATATACCTGTAATTTTCTCAATCATTATAATAACCCACCAGTGGAGCTTTCAGAGCTCAATGACCATGTAGGAACCGACATGTTTAATTTAACAGACCCTACACCGGAAGGGATTTGTGCACTGCAATATGAAGGAAACGGTTTTAAGTCTGTGTTCTCTACTTTGTCACTTGCTTCGGTTGAAGAAACTTGCAGGGCAGACCTATTAGCTGATATCGTTGAATACTTAGGTAGTCAATGGATATCAATTACCTCAAATGGATCCGGGCTTGTTCCGGGAGATTCAAAAGGCTCAGTGGATGTCGGGCTTCTGTTTGATGCCACCGGATTAGCAGAAGGCACTTACGAAGCTGAAATACATGTGAACAGTAATGACCCGGATTCTCTGATAACAATTCCTGTTACACTTAATGTTGTCAGCGGTTCAAATGTTGATCTTAAAATATTTTTAGAAGGACCGTATAACGTGTCGGATATGAATGTTGATTTGAACAATGACGGACTTTTGCCGTTATCCCAGCCTTATAATGTTTATCCATGGTATTATACAGGCGTTGAGGATGTAACTTCCATTCCAAACAGTGATATAGTTGACTGGATTCTCGTGGAATACAGGGATGCTCAAAATGCTGCTTCAGCAGGTTCGGGTACAATGATTTCGCGTCAGGCAGCTTTTTTACTTAATAATGGCTCAATAGTAGGATTAGATGGTAGTTCATATCTTCAATTCTATAACTCAATAATTCAACAATTATTTGTTGTGGTTTGGCACCGCAATCACCTGGGAATATTATCAGCAAACCCACTTACGGAAACAGATGGAACTTATAGTTATGATTTTACAACTGATTCAAGTAAGGTTTATCTCGGAGAAACCGGATACAAGGAGATCGCATCAGGAATATGGGGAATGGTGGGAAGTGATGGTAATGCCGATGGAGATATTAATAATGCAGACAAAAATAATATTTGGACAATGCAGGCAGGTATGTCAGGTTACAAACCAGGGGACTATAATATGGATTGTAATGTTAATAATATTGATAAGAACGATGTTTGGGTTCCAAATAATGGAAAAGGCACTCAAGTGCCCGACTAAAATTTTAGTAAGAAATAAAAAAATAAAAAATGATAGCCAAGCAACTTTTAACGACTTCAATAGTTCCACTAAAGACAACCGAAACAGGCGCTGATGCCTTGTTTTTAATGGATGAAAATAAAATATCGGATTTGCCGGTGGTTGACAATGCTGAATATATCGGGTTGATTTCGGAAGGAAATATTTACAACATGAGTGATCCTGATTTGCCCATCGCCGACCAAAAATTATCCTTAAAAAATTGTTATGTTAACGAACACCAGCATATTTTTGATGTGATAAAAACCATGTCGTCAATGAAACTTACGGTACTTCCTGTTCTTGATGAAAAAAACCACTATATCGGCAGCATTACCGTAAACAACCTGCTTGAGTATTTTTCGATAATAACAACCGTTAATAATCCGGGCAGTATTGTTGTTTTGGAACTTAATCAAAATGATTACGTATTATCACAAATAGCTCAAATTGTTGAATCGCAGGATGCCAAGATACTAAGCTTATATGTAACTTCTGATAAAGACTCCACAAAGATGGAGGTAACTATGAAAATTAATAAAATGGAAATACAATCCTTGATTCAAACATTTAACAGGTATAATTATATTATCAAAGCCACTTATACAGAAGACGAAAATATGTATGACGACCTGCGCGACAGGTACGACTCATTGATGAATTATCTGAATATCTAAGAATGAAATTTCTGCTGACTTTTTTTATTTTACTGCAAGGCACTTGTTTATTTTCAATTGGTTTTGGAAATACAACTTCCTTTATTAATCCCGACACAATACAAGAACCGGAAAAAGTAATTATCAGGAAAATCACTTTCAAAGGGAATAATATCACTAAGAACAGGATTATTCAGAGGGAACTGCTGTTTAAAGAAAATGATACGATCCCTGTAAAAGAATTAAGTTACATCTTACAACAAAGCAGGAAAAACCTTGTTAACACTTCATTATTCAATTTTGTAATATTGGATTCCATCCCTGTTGAGGGTACATCTGACGAGATAGACGTAAACTTTAAATTTATTGAAAGATGGTATATATGGCCTGTGCCCATCTTTGAATTTGCCGACCGTAATTTTAATTCCTGGTTAAAAAAAATGGACTGGAGTCGGTTAAACTATGGCGTTTATCTTACATGGAATAATTTCAGGGGCAGGCGTGAGAAATTGATTGTTTACTCCCGTTTTGGCTACGACGAAAAATATGAGCTTTTTTATAAAATCCCCTATATAAACCGAAAGCAAACCTGGGGTACAGGTATGGCTATTGGGTTATCGCAAAATCATGAAATGACATATAACTCGATAGATAATAAGGAGGTTTATTATAAAAGTGAAGACGTGCATCCGAAAAAAGAGTTTTTTGCTTATGGCGAAGTATATCACAGGAAAGGAATTCATAATACTAACTGGTTTAAACTTGGATATACCAAACTTCAGTTAACCGATTCGGTTTTAATTTTAAATCCTGATTATTCATTTGGCAGCGCTAACATTAATGAATTCTTTTCGTTTTATTACCAGTACAGAAGCGATTACCGCGATTATAAACAATATCCTTTAATTGGTCATTATTTCGACGTATCAACAGATAAAAAAGGATTGGGAATTTTTAACAACCCTGAAGTGAACACCCTTTTTATACAATCAAATATCAGAAAATATCTGAAAATTAAAGGAAAATTCTTTTATTCAACCGGCTTTTCGACAAAAATTTCACTATTTGGGGATCTGCCCTACTATTACGAGAAAGGATTAGGGTATG
The DNA here is from genome assembly GCA_021107975.1 of Bacteroidales bacterium. Classification (GTDB taxonomy): domain Bacteria; phylum Bacteroidota; class Bacteroidia; order Bacteroidales; family JAADJA01; genus JAADJA01. Next base: position 3,627 of record JAIORT010000759.1, read on the forward strand.
GAAGAAATTTTATACGAGGTTATGAATATTATGTGATTGACGCTCAGCATTACGGAATTCTAAAAAATAATCTGCTATTTGAACTGATACCATTGAGAGATTTATCTTTCAATTTTATTAAAACTGAAAAATTCAGCAAATTGTATTACGCTTTTTATATTAATTTATTTACCGATATTGGTTATGCTGTTGACAACTATCATACTGCTACAAATCCTCTTGCAAACGAACTCCTTGTAGGCTATGGCATTGGTATTGACTTTGTAACCTATTACGATTTTGTTATCAGGTTTGAATACTCTTTAAACATACAAGGTGATGCCGGATTTTTTATCCATTTTATGCCGCCGTTATAAAAAATAATCTTATGATCAAGTTTGAAGAAGCATTAAAAATTGTTGAAAATTCCGCTTTTATATTAGATAATGAAAGGGTTGATTTTAAAGAGTCATTGAACAGGGTGCTTGCAGAAGATATTAAATCGGATATTGAAATGCCTCCTTTCGATAAATCGGCTGTTGATGGGTATGCATGTAAAAAGGAAGACCTGTTCAACAAACTTGAAGTCATTGAGATCATCCCTGCCGGAAAAGTGCCTGAAAAGGATATTGACAAAAATCAGTGTTCAAAAATCATGACCGGCGCTCCCATGCCCAAAGGCGCTGATACTGTTATTATGGTGGAAGATGTTGAAGAAACGGGAGAAAATAAAATCAGGTATTTAAAAGATAAAGTTAAAAATAACATCTGTTACAGGGGAGAAGATATAAAAGAAGATGAAATTGTCCTTAAAAAAGGAACATTGATAAAACCACAGCACATAGCCGTGTTAGCCACCACAGGAAGTGTAAATCCTCTGGTTTACAGGCAGGCGAAAGTTGCAGTTTTTTCTACCGGTGATGAACTCGTAGAGCCTGAGAAAAAACCGGCTGTTTCCCGGATCAGGAATAGCAATGCATACCAACTGCTTGCTATGGTCAAAAATGTAGGTGCTATTCCCGAATATACCGGCATTGCTTCAGATACGGAAGACTCAACCAGGGAAATGATATTAAAAGCTTTTGAAAAAAATGACATAGTTATATTATCAGGTGGTGTGTCAATGGGTGATTTTGACTATGTGCCACAAATATTGGAAGAGCTTGGTGTGGAACTGAGATTTAAAAGCATTGCTGTTCAGCCTGGCAAGCCAACGGTTTTTGGTATCAGAGAAAAACAGTTTATTTTCGGTTTACCGGGAAACCCGGTTTCTTCTTTTGTTCAGTTCGAGTTGTTGGTGAAACCTTTTATTTATAGATTATCCGGATTTAATTATATCCCTGTACAAATCAATTTACCAATGGGTAAAGATTATATCAGGAAAAGATCGACCCGTTTATCGTGGCTGCCTGTTCGAATAAGTGATAATAGCGAGGTATTTCCGATGGATTATCATGGTTCGGCACATATTAATTCACTAACAAAAGCTGATGGACTGATTTCAATACCTATTGGAAAAACTACATTAACTAAAGGGGAATTAGTGGATGTACGACAGATTTAACATTGAATTGAAAATTATTTTATCTTTATGAATTGTAAATAATTTATGTGCCTTCACAACAGACTGTT
>JAIORT010000284.1 GCA_021107975.1 Bacteroidales bacterium
TGAAAGACCTAAGAATTTTAAAAGCAAAAGACACACCGGATGTAATTGTTAAAGGTGTGGAAGTACGTGACCCGGTGGGACCGTATGGTGCTAAAGGCGTGGGCGAAATCGGGCTTGTGCCGACTGCCGGCGCAGTTGCAAATGCTTTGTTTCAGTTTGATAAGATAAGAAGATATAAGCTGCCGATGAAACGAGATAAGTTTTGATTTATTTGTGATATTTTGCACCTTTGCACTTTAGTAGCAAGAGTTTTATTCACCTCAAAACACAATCTATAGTTTTTTGATTAGGGTCCCTTAAAAATAAAAATTGAATTTTATTTAAAAAATAAAAAAGTTATGAGAACAATTATTTTTCTTTTATCAATGTTAATCAGCCAGCTATTAATTTCACAAAACCAATGGAATTTGATTTATTATGAAAATCTGGATTATTATTTTAAAAATGTACAGTATCTAAACTCTTCAGATGCATGGGCAGTAAGTCAGGGCGGGGTAATTGCCCATAGTAACAATGGTGGTGAAGACTGGGATATTCAATATGAAAAACCCGGTTATTCATTTGGAGGAGTCCATTTTGTGAATAATCAAACAGGTTACGTAGTGGGCTGGTCAGAAGTTTGCAAAACAAACAATGGAGGCGAAGATTGGATATTTCAGAATTTACCAAACCCCCTCGGCTTAGATGTTGAATCAGTTTTTTTCATCAATCCCGATACCGGATGGATAGCAGGTTCGTATAAAACTATCTACCATACAACCAATGGCGGTAACACTTGGACATCTCAACACTCTTATGAGCTTCAAGACCATTATTGGCTCCTTGATATTCAGTTTTACGATGAACTTCATGGTTGTGCAGTTGGGGACAAATTATTTATGCCTTACCATGGCATTATTTTTACAACAGATGATGGAGGTGAAACCTGGACAGAAACTATATTTGAAGACAGTGAAGGATTTAAAAAAGTGGAATATATCAGTCAGGATACGTTATGGGCAGCCTCAAATGATGGAAAACTGTTTAAAAGTACCGATGGAGGAATCTCATGGTCAGTATTTCAACAAATACACGATCATTTAACCGATCTCCAATTTTTTAATTCAAATGAAGCTTATGCCATATCATACTCGCATTTTTTTAGCTCAACTTACAATGGATGGGAAACATGGGAAACAATAGATTTAGGTTATGCAAATTCCTTTAACAAATTTTCTTTTTTAGATCACTTTAATGGGATTGGAATAGACAATGCCGACATATTAAAGACTTCTAACGGAGGTAATGACTGGCATTCTGTTTTTGATCATTTTACAAAAATTTCTTTTTTCGATACGGAAAATGGTTGGTTGGTTGACCATTATATTCCAAAGCAAATGTACCATTCTAATGACGGTGGTTTTAGCTGGGATTTATTTGATGCCGGGAACGAAGGAAATATAATAGATTTGGATTTTATTTCTGAACAAACAGGATTTGCAATTAGCGACAGTTCGGAATTGTTAAAAACAATTGACAGCGGAAATTCTTGGGAAATAATTAATATCCCTTTTGATTCAATGTATTATTCAAACATTCAGTTTATTGATAACGAAAACGGTTTTCTCATTACCGGCAATAGTAGGTTTATGAAAACAGAAGATGGAGGAGAAACCTGGTACTCTTATACTTTTGATACAATTAATTTTTTAAGAAGCTGCTTTTTTCTTGATGCTTCAAACGGTTGGATAACCGGGAGCCAGGGATTGTGTGCCCATACTACTAACGGTGGTTTAAACTGGGATATACAATCATTTGACACTTATTACTTAACCGATATCTACTTTTTTAATTTGGAAAAAGGTTTTGCTATCTCATATATCGGAGAGTTATTTGAAACAACAGATGGAGGAGAAAACTGGGAGGAGACAGAATTATTTGACAACCAATTAATCAATATAAAATTTGTGGATGACACGAATGGATGGCTTGTTGGTTTATGCAAAATCTATCATACGGAAAACGGTGGATACACCTGGGAAGAAGAATTTGATTTGACCACATCCGGTTATAACCAATCCATTTCATCATTTTCGGCTCTTAATAGCGATGACGCCTGGTTTTGCACAGGGAATGGGAAAATATTTTCCTACGGTTTACAAACAGGAATTTCAGAAGAGACAAGGATTGAACTTCGAATTTTCCCCAATCCGGCAAACTATATTTTGAATATAGATGCACAGTTTAATTCAAAAAACCGGATTATTGAAATCTATTCCATAGAAGGCAGATTCATATTGAGAAAGGAAATCGAACAATGGACAAATCCGGTTCAATTAAACATTTCAAGCCTTAAAGCAGGAATCTATATTTTGAAAATAAAAGGAGAAAAAGGTGTTTATAAATGGATAAAAAATTAAGAATAAACTCAAACCAAAACATTTTTAGTCAAAATTATTTATGGCTCTTTATCTTAAAAACGGAACTTATATTGATTGGAAAACTTTCGAGTTTATTTTTGCTAATATTAAAGTTGAAGATGGATTAGATGGGAAAATAGAAATTCTTCCTGAAAATTATTCCATACCTAAAAATGAAGAAATAATTGATTGTTCGGGCAAATACATAACAAAATCATTTGCAAACGGTCATCATCATGCTTATTCGGCTCTTGCACGGGGAATGCCGGCTCCAAAAAAGAAACCACAAAATTTTTATGAAATCCTGAAATATATATGGTGGAAATTAGACAAATGCCTTGATCCCGAATTAATTGAAATCAGCGCATTAGTTACGGCTATTGATTGTGCTAAAAACGGTGTAACTTTCGTTATCGATCATCATGCCTCTCCTAATGCTGTTGAAGGCAGCCTGGAAACTATTGCCGGCGCATTCGATAAAGCCGGACTCTCTTTTTTGCTATGTTACGAAATATCCGACAGGGATGGAAAGGAAATCGCATTAAAAGGAATTGAAGAAACTGAAAAGTATTTACAAAGTCGTCAGGGACTTGTTGGTTTGCACGCTTCCTTTACGGTAGGTGATGACACATTACAAAAGGCAGTTAATCTTGCCGAAAAATATAATAGCGGAATCCATATTCATATTGCTGAAGATATGTATGACCAAAAGTACAGCATGGCTAATTATAACAAGAGGGTGATAAACAGGTTGAATGATTTTGGTGTGCTGAACAGTTCAAAGACAATTCTTGCACATTGCCTTTATTTGAACGATTTTGAACGAATGCTGGTCAGGGATTCCAATGCATGGGTCGTTCAGAATACCGAAAGCAACCTGAATAATAAAGTCGGTTATTTCAATTCTGTTGGCTTGGGGGATAATATAATATTGGGCACCGACGGCATGCACGGCGATATGCTCAGAAGCGCCAAAGCTGCTTATTTTGTCGGACAAAATTTTGATAATGTCAATTTAGTAAGCATTTACCAACGCTTCCGCAATATTCACAGATATATTTCAGAAAATGGTTTTAGCGGTGATGGAGAAAATAATCTCGTAATTTTTGATTATGATACTCCCACTGAATTTAATAAAGACAATTTTCCCGGTCATTTTGTTTTCGGGCTTGAATCAAAACATGTTCAGCATGTAATTTCCAATGGAAAGCTGATAGTAGAAAACCGCCGTATGGTAAATGTTGATGAAGAAGCTGTTTTTAAAACATCAAAGGAATTGAGTAAAAGGCTTTGGAGTTTATTTCAACGCAGCAAGGAAATCCTCCTTTCTTCTGCGCGATACTTCTAACTCGGCGCCGTCTTCCATAATTACATAACCGCCCTCACCTTTTTTATAACGTTCTAAGTATTTAAGATTAATAAGATGAGATTTATGAATTCTGAAAAAATTGAACGGACTAAGCATCTCGTCATATTCCTTTAAAGTCTTTGATACAATTATCTTTTCGCCATTGTTCAGGAAAATGTTGGTATAGTTATTATCCGATTCGCAACGGGTAATTTCTTTGATTTTTACAAAAATGATCCCGTCAATTGTTGGCAGTGTGATTTTTTCAAAGCTATTCCTGTTGGTAAGCAAAACTTCCAGCTTTTTATTTATCTCCGAATATTTATCATCTTCCGATAATCGAGAACATGCTTCAATTAACTGTTCAGGCTCTACCGGTTTAAGTATATAATCTATGGCACTGAATTTAAACGCCTGTATGGCAAATTTGTCATAAGCAGAAACGAAAATGATTTTGAAGTTAATTTCAGGAAGTTGCTCTAACAAATCAAAGCCGGTACCATCGGGCATTTGAACATCGAGGAAAACAACATCAGGATTAAGATTTTGGATTTTTTCAACCCCTGCCTTTACACAATCTGCCTCATCAACAACATGGATATTTTCACAATGCTTGTTCAGTAAATTTTTTAAAGCATTTCTTGCTTTGCTTTCGTCATCAATGATTAACGCTTCAAACATACATTTTTAATTTGTTGATCTTATTTTTCAAACTCAATGCTTGAGTCCGGTCTAAAAACTCATTTCACGCAATCCTGAAACTTCGGGAGGAAAGTTTTAATACAATCCTATAGCTCCATAGCATAGGGTTTAAACCCTATGCTACAAAATAAATATATTTATACTCAGCACTTTGCGTGTTTTGCGATTCGTCTGCTTCCGATAATTATCGGAATTGCGTGAACCATTTTTATCTCTTTTTATACTGGACTCATGCTTCATTTTTCAGAGCAAAATTACAAAATCTTTATTCATTTTCAAAAGGTATCCGTAATTCCACTTTTGTTCCTCCTGGATTACCCGATTCATCTTTCAGATCAATAATTTTCACAGAAACATCTTCTTCGGTTTTTTCATTCAGGATATCAAGTCTTTCCTGTGTAACCTTCATTCCCAAGGACCTGTGCTTTTTACTATCTGATTTTCTCTTAATTTCCATTGCCTTCTTTCTGCCAATTCCGTTATCTTCTATTATACATTGCATTAACTTTCCTTCAGGTTTAAGTTCAACTTTGATTTTTCCTCTGCCGGTCTTACCTGCAATGCCGTGGATAATGGCATTTTCAATAAACGGCTGGATAAGCATGGGTGGTATAAATGTATATTCCTGATCAATTTTTTCATCCACATTAATCTCAAAATCAAACTTATTGTCAAATCTTAGTTGTTCCAATTGCATATTCAGTTCAAGGGTATTGATTTCATCTTCAACCGGCACAAACGTTTTACGTGAATTTTCAAGAATATACCGCATAAGTCTGGC